>JBFIDC010000261.1:0-4684 GCA_041581495.1 Nocardioides sp.
CCCGAGATCGGTTGCCGAACGCTGCTGGAGAGGACCAGGGCGATTGCGCCCCCCTCGCCCAACGCCGCGGAGATCTCGCGGGCAAGGCGCACCCCGCCGAGGAAGACCGACTCGAAGGCCCCCCGCCACTGGTCGTCGCTCACCTCGATGGCGGGGCCCGTAGGTGGGCCACCGACCGAGATGAGCGCACCGTCGAGGCGACCGAAGGCGCCGGTCGCAGCCTCGATCAACCGACGCGGCGTCGTCGGGTCGGCGTTGTCGGCCACCACCGTGGTGACAGCGGCGCCGTGCCCCCGCGCGGCCTCGTCCAGTGACTCGGCGCTGCGACCCGAGACCACCACGTTCGCACCTTCGGAGACCAGGACGTCGAGGGTGGCGCGTCCGAGACCCCGCGCTCCCCCGGTGACGATGTAGGTGCGTCCAGCGAGCTTCAAGTCCATCTGGGGAACCTAGCGCCTAGGCCGGGACGCCTTCGGCGAACTGCGTGCGGTGCAGGTCCGCGTACAAGCCGCCCTCGCGGAGCAGTTCCAGATGCGTGCCGCGTTGGACGATGCGACCCTCATCGACGACCAGAATCAGATCCGCGTTGCGGATCGTCGACAACCGGTGTGCGATCACCAGCGACGTGCGACCCTCCAGTGCTGCGTCCAAGGCGCGTTGCACCGCAGCCTCGGACTCGCTGTCGAGGTGGGCGGTCGCCTCGTCGAGCACCACGATCGAGGGCGCCTTGAGCAGCAGTCGCGCAATCGCCAGGCGCTGCCTCTCGCCGCCTGAGAGCCGGTACCCACGGTCGCCGACCACGGTGTCCAGGCCATCGGGCAGCCCACGGACCAGGCCGGCGATCTGAGCGGCCTCGAGGGCGGACCAGATCTCCTGGTCGCTGGCGCCGCGACGCGCATAGAGCAGGTTGGCGCGGATCGTGTCGTGAAACATGTGCGCGTCCTGGGTCACATAGCCCACGACGTCCTCGAGCGACTCCAAGGTGACATCCCGGACGTCGTGGCCACCCACGCGCACCGCCCCGGAACTCACGTCGTAGAGCCGGGCGACCAAGTGGGTCACCGTGGTCTTGCCGGCGCCCGATGGGCCGACGAGCGCGACCATCTGACCGCTCTGCGCGGTGAAGGTGATGTCACGCAGGACCTCGGTGGTCTCGCGCGACTCCTTGCGGGCCACGACCTCGAGGGATGCCAGCGAGACCTCGTCGGGCCTGGGATAGGTGAAGGCCACATGGTCGAACTCGAGTCGAGAAGCAGTCGCGGGCAGCACCACCGCGTTCTGCTTCTCCTCGATCAGTAGTGGCAGGTCGAGGACCTCGAAGACCCGCTCGAAGCTCACCATCGCGGTCATGATGTCGATGCGCACGTTGGAGAGGCCCTGGAGCGGCCCCAGCAGTCGCAGCAGCAAGGTGGCCAGCGCCAGCAGCGTCCCGACGGTGAGGGTGCCATCGACGGCCAGGTTGCCGCCCACGCCATAGACCAGCGCCGTCGCCAGCGCTGGGAGCGCGAACATCGCTGCGGCGAAGATCCTGGTGAGCAGCGAGATCCGCACCCCCAGGTCGCGCACCGTGCCCGCCTTCTCGGCGAACAGATCGTCCTCTTCGGCCCGGCGCCCGAACAGCTTGAGCAACATCGCACCTCCGACGTTGAACCGCTCGGTCATCAGCGCGCCCATATCGGCGTTGCCGTCCATCTGGGCCCGGGTGAGCCCGGCGATGCGGGCCCCCACCCACCGCGAGACGACCAGCAGCAGCGGGAAGAGTGCCAAGCACAGCAGGGTGACCTGCCAACTCAAGAAGATCATGGTGATGCCCACGACCAGCACCGAGATCGTGCTCGAGACCGTGCTCGACAGGGTGGAGGTGAAGGCTCGTTGAGCCCCGATCACGTCGTTGTTGAGGCGGGAGACCAGGGCGCCGGTCTGTGCGCGAGTGAAGAACGCGAGGGGCTGACGCTGGACATGCCCGAACACCTTGGTTCGCAGATTGAAGATCAGGCCCTCGCCGATACGAGAGGACAACCAGCCATTGAGCACGATCAATCCGGCATTGACCAGAGCAGCTGCGGCCATCGCGAGTGCCAGCAACGTGACCAGGCCGGCGTCGCCCTTCAAGATCCCGTCGTCGACGATGCGCTGCACCAGGAGCGGCGTGATGACCACCATCGAGGCATCGACCACCGTGAAGGTGAGGAAGACGCCGATCAGTCGGCGATGGGGTCGGGCGAAGCCGATGACCCGCTTGGCCGTCGCCCTGCTGATGCGGCGGTCGTAGGCATCCCGATCGGTGCGCAAATGGCGCCACGCCGCGCCCATCCCGTGCATCCCGCTCACTGGGCTCTACCTTTCTGCCGGCTCGACCCCCATGAGGGGGGCCAGCTCCCGGAAGCGACGCGCCTGCGCCTCACGTTCGAGGCGTCGCTGCTCGTCCAGGTCGTGCGACGGTGCACTTTGCATCAACCGCTTGATCTCAGTCACCGCGCCCGGCATGGGCGCGGTCAGAGCCGAGACGAGATCCGCGACCGCGGCGTCCAAGCCTTCGGCCGGCACAGCGGTGAGGGCCAGTCCGATGTCGACCGCCTCCACCGAACCGACCATGCGAGCGGTGGCACAGATCTCGAGAGCTCTGGAGTAGCCAACGCTCTCGACCAGCGGCTTTGTTCCCGTCAGATCGGGGACCAGACCCAGGGCCGACTCCTTCATCGAGAACTGGGCGTCTTCTGAGACCACGCGAAGATCGCAACTCAGAGCCAGTTGGAACCCGGCACCGATGGCGTAGCCCTGCACGGCGGCGATGCTGATGAAGGACGGATCACGCAGCCAGGTGAAGCCCTTCTGGTACTCGTCGATGACCTCAGAGATCTCGGCATCGGTCTTCGCGAGCAGGTCGGCCACGGACTCGGCTCCTTCGGCTGCGCCCGGCGTGAGCATCGCGCGGTCGAGTCCGGCCGAGAAGCTGTGGCCGTTGCCTCGGACGACGACGACACGAACCTCGGGGGGCAGGGTCTCGCCGATCTCTGCCAGGGCTCGCCACATGGCCGGCGTCTGGGCGTTGCGCACCTCCGGCCGGTTGAGACTCACCGTGGCCAGGCTCTCGGCGATGTCCAGGGTCACGCCGGCGGCGGCGAGTTGTTCAGGAGTCATGGCCGTGAGCGTACGACGCTGCCGTGAGCCGACTGCATCAGGCCAAGGCCACCAGATCGGCGTACGTGTCGTTCCACAGGTCCTCGACCCCGTCGGGCAGGATCAGCACCCGCTCGGGCTCGAGGGCGAGCACGGCACCCTCATCGTGGGTGACCAGGATGATCGCGCCCTGATAGGAGCGGATAGCGGCCAGGACTTCCTCGCGGGAGGCCGGGTCCAGGTTGTTGGTGGGCTCGTCGAGCAGCAGGACGTTCGCGCTGGAGACCACCAGTGAGGCGAGCGCCAATCGCGTCTTCTCACCGCCTGAGAGCACCCGGGCCGGCTTGTGGGCGTCCTCGCCGGAGAAGAGGAAGGCACCCAGCACCGAACGCGCCTCGGTGTCGGTCAACTGCGGAGCCGCGCTCTGCATGTTCTCCAGCACGGTGCGACTGGTGTCGAGCGTCTCGTGCTCCTGGGCGTAGTAGCCGACCTTGAGGCCGTGACCCGGCAGCACCTTGCCGGTGTCGGACTGATCCACACCCGCCAGGATGCGCAACAAGGTGGTCTTCCCGGCGCCGTTCAGTCCGAGGATGACGACCCGGGAACCCTTGTCGATCGCCAGGTTCACATCGGTGAAGATCTCCAGGGACCCGTAGGACTTGGAGAGCTCCTCGGCCATCAGCGGCGTCTTGCCGCACGGCGCCGGGGCCGGGAACGCGATCCGTGCGATCTTGTCCTCGCGGCGCTCACCCTCGATGCCGGCCATCAGGCGCTCGGCCCGCTTGAGCATGGATTGGGCGGCCTGCGCCTTGGTCGCCTTCGCCCGCATCTTGTTGGCCTGATCGGTCAGCGTCTTCGCCTTGTTCTCCGCGTTCATCCGCTCGCGCTTGCGACGCTTCTCGTCGGTCTCGCGCTGCTGGAGGTAGGCACGCCAGCCCATGTTGTAGACATCGATCTCGGCGCGGTTGGCGTCCAGGTGCATGACCCTGTTGACGGTGGCCTCCAGCAACTCCGTGTCGTGGCTGATCACGATCAGGCCACCTCGGTAGTTGGCCAGGAAGCCGCGCAGCCACCCGATCGAGTCGGCATCGAGGTGGTTGGTCGGCTCGTCGAGGAGCATCGTGTCCGCCCCGCCGAACAGGATCCGAGCCAGTTCGACGCGGCGGCGCTGACCACCGCTGAGGGTCGACAACTGCTGGTTCAAGATGCGTTCCTCGATCCCCAGGCTCGCCGCGATCTGGGCCGCCTCGGCTTCGGCGGCGTAGCCGCCGCCGGCGTGGAGTTCGGCATCGGCGCGCTCATAGCGGCGCATCGCGCGATCCCGGGTGTCCGGGTCGTCGCTGCCCATCTCGACCTCGGCGGCCCGCAGGCGCCGGACGACGTCGTCGAGCCCTCGTGCAGACAGGATCCGCTCGCGTCCGAGCACGGTGGGATCGCCCGTGCGCGGGTCCTGCGGAAGGTAGCCGACGGTTCCGGTGCTGGTGACCGAACCGGCAGCAGGCAGCGCCTCGCCAGCGAGGATCTTGGTCAAGGTGGTCTTGCCGGCGCCGTTGCGCCCGACAAG
>JBFIDC010000262.1:0-4654 GCA_041581495.1 Nocardioides sp.
CGAGAACCGCCGCGCCGACCTGGCCTTCCTCTACAGCACCCCCGCATACCGCACCCAACTGGCAGCCTTCGGACTCGACGACCTCGGCGAGAGACTCTCGGCGATGGCCGCAGCCGACCAGTGGGAGCACCTCGATCGCCATCTCAACGACGAGGTGATCGACATGCTCGTCCCGGTCGGGACCTATGCCGAACTGCCCGGCGTGCTGGAGGAGTGGTACTCCGGCACCTGCGCCGGGATCGGCCTGTCCGTCCCGGCCGAGCCCACCGACCCCGCCGAGGACGTCGCGCTTCGCGACCTGGTCGAGGCGTGTCGATCCATCCCCGTCGGCTAGTGCCCTCGACTACATCGCGTCGGGTTCAGGTGAATCGGTGTAGGGATACTCGATCATGAAGTCCTTGACGGCCTCACCGCTCGGCTCGGAGCAGTACTGCCACACCCCGATCTGCTTGGCGGTGTCGGTCTCGCCGCTGCCGCCGGCCGACCAGTGGGTCAGCGCGATGTGCTGGTCATCGGGGAAGGGCTCGCCGTCGGCCGAGGTCCACGGCACGGCCTTGAACTTGTAGCGGAAGTTGCTGGTGCCGGAGAACTTGGAGGCGATGCCCTCGATCTCGTTCAGCATCGCGGTGTCCTCGGCGGCGGTCTCGTCGTACCAAAGGATCGTGTAGCCGTGCTCGAGGTTGTGCATCAGGGCCTCGAGGGCGGGTCGATCGTTGGCGGTGTAGAACTTGCGCTCCATGGGCGCCGGAGCGAGGTTGGCTTCGTTCCAGTGCGCGCCGAAGGTCGGGGGCGAGTCGGTGTAGGTGACCGGGGTGTTCACGGGCACGTGATCCTGGTTGCCGTCGGCCGGCTTGGTGGTGATGTCTTGGCAGGCCGAGGCGGGGGCACCGATCTTCTCCAGGGCCAGGCCGTTGAACTCGCGCAGGTCGAGGTTGCGCTTGACGATCGGGAAGATTGCGAGCGCGAGGATCGTCAACGCGATCACGCTGCAGACCCCGACGATCGCGAACCCTCGTCGTCGGTCCGCGCCCTTCTGCTTCTTGCGCATCTGTTCGATGACCGCCTGGCGGTCGGACTTGGCAGGCTTCTTGGCCACGGAGAAATAACCTCAAGGTCGGTGGGTCGGGCGCTGAGAGTCTACGGAGTGCTCGGGCGAAACCTTGCCCCAATGCCTTGGTCGGTGTCGCTTTCGTGACCATCGGCCTCGAGCGTCCACCCGTGTGCGAAGGCGAGCGGAGCCAGGCGCGAGTCCCGCGAATCGAGCCCGGCCAGGGTGACGTGCCCGTCTCGGTGGGCCGCAGCGGCGAGTCCGGTGACCTGTTCGAGTGCCGCTGAGAACTCCGCGGCGCTGGCGGGCGTGCCGAAGTACGCCTGGTCGGTCTGGTCGCCGGCCATGGCGCGCACCACGGCCTCGCGGGCGCCGAAGCCGAACAGATCCTCAGTCGCCGGCCGGATGAGGGCACGTGCCCCGGGTCCGTGCCGGCCCGACTCGAGGACCAGGTCGCCCAGTCCGCTAACAACAACGAAGGGTCGGTTCCCGAGTTTGCTCGAGGCGAGTTCGGCGAGCCCGGCGATCTCGTCGGCGACCGCCGGAGCGGTGACGGCCAAGGGGTTGCCGTGCGCATCCTCGCGGCCGGCGTGGTCATCGAGCACGGTGAGGCCGGCCGCGCCGATGGCGATATCGGTCTGTCCTTGACGCCAGGGTCGGCCGGCGGTGTCGGTGATCACCACCGCGACGCGGACGCCGGTGCGGGCCGTGATCTCGGTGCGCAGTCGGCGCGCCGAGTCGTCGGGATCCAGCGGCAGCAGCGCGAGGGTGCCGAGTGCCACGTTGGAGTTGTCGACACCGGCCGCGGCCATCGTGAGCCCGTGTCGGGTGGAGACGATGCTGGTCGGGCCGCGGCGAGCCACCACGCGAACCGACTCCTGGGCGATCGCGGCGTCGCGGTCGACGCCGGGGATCAGGCGTCCTTCGGACTTGCTGACCACCTTGCTGGTGACCACCACGATGTCGCCGTCCGCGACGTCGGTGACGGCGAGCAGTAGGGCGGCCAGGTCGTCGCCGGGCCGCACCTCGGGAACGCCGTCGGGAGCCACGGCGCTGACGCTGCGCTCGCTCACGAGTAGGTCCCGGCCACCAGTTCGATCGCGGCAGTGGCCATGGCCGCGGTGGCGGCGTGGTCGCTCATGAGCAGGGGGACGGCCGCGGCGAGCAGTCCGGCATCGGTCAGGCGCCCCAGGGCCTCGGCATCGGCGCTGTCGACCAGCCACCCGTCCAGCACGCCGCCGTTGCTGCGCGCGCCGTAATGGAGCCCAACCCCGGCGGCGCTCACCTCGACCCCGATGGAGGTGAGCATCTGCTCGGCCATGCCGCGGACATGGCGCCCACCGATGATCGGGGACACGCCGACCACAGGGGCACGGGTCGAGGTGACCGCCTCCCGCAGTCGCGGAACTCCCAGGATCGTGCCGACCGACACCACCGGGTTGGAGGGCGGGATGATCACCAGGTCGGCGTCGGTGATGGCGTCGACGACGCCCGGGCCGGGGGAGGAGTCGTCGAGTCCGACCACGACCACGGCCTCGGCCGGCACCTGGGCGCGCATCTTGACCCAGTACTCCTGGAAGTGCACGACGCGGCGGCCGCTGGGGGACCCGTCGTCGGCAACCGCGACATGGGTCTCGATCCGGTCATCGCTCATCGGCAGCAGACGCACCCGGTCGCCGTGGACCGGGGTGAGCCAGCGACGGCACAGCGCTTCGGTGACCTGAGAGAGCGGGTAGCCCGCATCGAGCATCTGGGTGCGGACCAGGTGGGTAGCCACGTCGCGGTCTCCCAGGCCGAACCACGTCGGTTCCACGCCGTACTCCTGCAGTTCCGACTTGACGCTCCACGTCTCCTCGCGGCGACCCCACCCGCGTTCGGGGTCGATCCCGTCGCCCAGGGTGTACATCACGGTGTCGAGGTCGGGGCACACCTTGAGTCCGTGGACCCAGATGTCGTCGGCGGTGTTGGCGATCACGCTGACCTGGGCGTCGCGCGCAACGCCGGGGAGGAGTCCCGAGCCGATGCCGTGCAGCAGCCCGCCGATGAACTTGGCGCCGCCCATTCCTCCCGACAGCACCGTGATCCGACGCATGCCTGCTGTGGCCTCTCCATGTCCTGACACGGGGGCCAGCCTGTCAGGAGCGGCGTGCGGAGGTCATCCCCGGTCGTCGCCGGCTCCAAGCCCATACCAGACCAGGTCTTGACTTTCGTGCATGACAGGCATGTAATTCCAGTAGTGTTGTTCACGAAGCCCGCTGGGCCGAAGAGCAACGAACAACAGTGAACAGCAGGGTCGGAATTTTCAGGGTCGAGCATCCCGTTCGAAGAGAACGGGTCTGGAGGCGAGTGCTGTGCGAGAACTCTTTCTCCTCGACGGGGAAGCTGAGGACGCCGGTTGGCAGGAGCGCGCATTGTGCGCTCAAACCGATCCGGAGGCCTTTTTCCCGGAGAAGGGCGGATCCACCAGAGAGGCCAAGAAGGTCTGTCTGACGTGTGATGTGCGCAATGACTGCTTGGAGTCTGCGCTGATGAACGACGAGCGCTTCGGAATCTGGGGCGGTCTGTCCGAGCGAGAACGCCGCAAGTTGAAGAAGCGCGCTGTCTGAGGATTGCGCTTCGTTGTGAGAGCCCCCGGTTGAGCGGGGGCTTCTCGCATTTCTGGCCCGTTGGTGCGCCCTCTACTGTGGTCGATCGTGTCCGATAGCACCGCATCACATCGCACCGCGCCGCTGCGCGCGGACCGCGGCGCGGGCGCTCCGGCCAGCGGTGCTGATGTGGCAGTGGTCCTGGTCAGCCACGACGGCGCCCGGTGGCTGCCCACCGTGCTCGCCGGCCTTGCCGCACAACAGGTACCGGTCGAGTGCCGGGTCGGCGTCGACACCGGCAGCAAGGACGAGAGCCGCGACCTCCTCGAGGCCGCCTTCGGTGCCGAGCATGTGGTGGCCGCCTCGTCGGCGACGACGTTCCCCGACGCGGTGCGACTCGCCCTCGAGCACCTGCGTGCCGGCGGGAGCGAGACCGAGTGGGTGTGGTTGCTGCACGACGACGCCAGCCCGCACCCCGAAGCCCTGCTCGCCCTCGTGGCGGGGGTGATCGAGCACCCCGATGCGGACATCTTGGGTCCCATGCTCCGGGAGTGGCCCTCACTGGGTGCCGTCCTCGAGTTGGGTGTGACGCTGTCAAGCACCGGTCGCCGCGAGACCGGACTCGAGCGAGGCGAGTTCGACCAGGGGCAGTACTCCGAGGTCCGTGAGGTCCTCGCCGTCAACACGGCCGGGATGCTGGTGCGCCGCAGCGTGCTGGAGTCGCTGGGTGGGTTCGAGGACGAACTCCCCATGTTCGGCAACGACATCGACTTCGGTTGGCGCGCCGCGGCGGCCGGCCACCGCACCATCGTGGTGCCGCAGGCAGTGGTCTTCCACGCCGAGGCGGCCCATCGGGGAGTCCGTCAGACGCCCCTGACGGGACGTCACACCCACTATCAGGAGCGTCGCGCCGCACTGTTCACGCTGCTGGTCAACGGTGCCCAACCACTGCCGCTGCAATTGGTTCGCTACACGCTGGCCACCGTGGTGCGCATGATCGGGTTCCTCCTCGTGCGCTCGC
>JBFIDC010000263.1:0-4649 GCA_041581495.1 Nocardioides sp.
CCACGAACTCGGGCGGTGCCGGCGGGTTCCACGACGGTCTGGCCTGGGCGCTCGAGTCCGACGCGGACCTGGTCTGGCTCATGGACGACGACGGGCTTCCCGACCCTGACTGCCTGACCCGCCTTCTGGATTACCCCGATCTCGACTTCTGGGGCCCGGTGGTGGTCGATGAGGACGACAGTGATCGCCTGGTCTTCCCCATCCGTCTGCCGGGCGGCACCCGCACGGTGCGGCAGATGGGCGAGGTGCGTTCGGCAGCCACCGACGCCAAGATCGCCGACGTGGTCATCCCGTTCAACGGAGTCCTGGTGACCCGCGACCTCGTTGAACGCATCGGTCTCCCGCGCGCCGAGTTCTTCATCTGGGGTGACGATGTCGAGTACCTCTGGCGAGCCCGTGAGGCCGGAGCGCGCACCGCCACCATCGTCGACGCCACGGTCCGTCACCCGAGTGTGGGTGACCTCGGCAGTTCGATGATGTTCGGCCGGACCACCTACAACCACAGCCCCAGCGACCTCAAGCACTACTGCATGGCACGCAACAACCTGGTCAACCTGCGCCGCTATCGCGGCCGCCTCCACGCGTTCGCCTTCGTGGCCAAGACGCTCTGGTTCTATACCTTCACCAAGCCCGACCCGCGGCGCCTTGCCCTGAGCCTCAAGGCGATGGTGGCCGGGGCCCGAGGCGACTTCACCGGGCACCGCGCCTATCTCGCGGGTGGTGGCTGAGATGAGCGCTCTGCGGCGGGAAGAGCCAGAGACCGTGGCGGTGGTCGTGGTCACCTACAACCGGGCCGGACTGCTGTTGCGGATGCTTGGAGGGCTCGCGGCGATGGACCGTGCCCCCGACGCCGTGATCGTGGTCGACAACGCCAGCACCGACCACACCGCAACGGTGCTCGACGGCGTCCTCGACCTGCCCCTGCAGGTCATCAGGTCCGACGAGAACCTGGGGGGCGCCGGCGGCTTCCACCGCGGAGTCGAGGCCGCCTTCGAGCAGGGCTTCGACCGCATCTGGTTGATGGACGACGACGTCGTTCCAGCACCCGACTGCCTCAGCGTCTTGCTGGCCCAGGACCCCGACGAGTCCGACTGCCTGATGGTGGTGCGTGAGGATCGGTCCGGAGGCCTGGTGGAGAAGGCGGCCCTGACCTTCGATCTGCGGCGCCCGTGGCGGCTCAAGCCCAAGACCGCCATGGTGGAGACGACCTACGGCACCCGCTCGGCCATGCCGGAGCGCGTCGAACTCCAGAACGTGGCGTTCGAGGGCTTCATGGTGCGACGCGAGGTCGTGGAGACCATCGGACTGCCCGACCCCAGCTACTTCATCTTCTACGACGACGTCGACTTCGCCATCCGGGCTCGTCGGGCGGGCTTTCGCATCTGGGCGGTGCGTGACGCCGTTCTGGTGCGACAACTCGACTTCGACCAGCAGCACGACCTGAGCGGGTGGAAGGGCTACTACATGTACCGCAACCTGTTCGTGGTCCACCTGCGGTTCGGTGAGAACGCGTTCGTGCGCGCCAAGCCGTGGGTGATCGCGGCCGGCGTGATCGCGTTGGCACCGCTGCGCGGTGGCCGAGCCGAGGCCAAGAACGTGTGGCGCGCACTCAAGGACGCCCGGAGGATGCGTTAGGGGAGAGTGTGCAGATGACCGACCGATCTGCAGCCCTGGGCGTGGCCGCCGAGCACGCCGCCACCTGGCTCGACTCACTCGAAGACCGACCGGTGCCGCCCCAGGCTCAGGTCGCGGAGATCGTCGAACGGCTCGGCTCCGTGTTGCCCGAGGGTCCGCAGGATCCGGTTGCCGTCATCGAGCATCTGGCCACGGCGTGCGAGCCCGGGCTGACCGCCATGCCCTCGGGGCGCTTCTTCGGCATGGTCATCGGTGGGACTCATCCGGCTGCCTTGGCCGCGGACTGGCTGACCAGTGCCTGGGACCAGAACGCCGGCCTGGCCCAACTCACACCGGCGGTCGCCGCGGTCGAGCAGGTGGCGGGCGCGTGGCTCCTGGACCTGTTGGGGCTGCCGGCTGACAGTGCCGTGGGGTTCGTGACCGGCGGGACGATGGCCAACTTCACCTGCCTGGCCGCCGGCCGTGACGCGGTGCTGCGCGCCGCGGGTTGGGACGTTTCAACACGAGGGCTGGTCGGCTCGCCCGGCGTGCGGGTTCTGGTGGGAGCCGAACGCCACGACACCGTCGATCTGACGCTGCGCTACCTCGGGTTGGGGGCGCCCGAGTCGGTGGCCGCGGACTCCGAGGGCCGCCTGATCGTCAGCGACCTGGAGCGCGCGCTGGGAGAGAGCGATGTCCCCACGATCGTGTGTCTGCAGGCGGGGAACGTCCACTCGGGCGGCTACGACCCCTTCGCCGAAGCGATCGCTGCCGCACACGCCCACGGAGCGTGGGTGCACGTGGACGGCGCGTTCGGTCTGTTCGCCGCCGCGGCGCCGGGGTACCGACACCTGGTCGAGGGGATCGCTGAGGCCGATTCGTGGTCGAGCGACGCGCACAAGACCCTCAACGTGCCCTATGACTGCGGGCTGGCGATCGTTCGTGACCCGGCGGCGGTGCGCTCGGCGATGGGCATGCACGGTGACTACCTGATCCAAGACGCCTCCGGCGATCCCTTCGAGAAGGTCCCCGAACTGTCCAGGCGGGCTCGGGCCACCCCGGTGTGGGCCGTCTTGGCCGCCCTGGGCCGCACGGGTGTCGCCGACCTCGTCGAGCGGATGGCGGGGCACGCGAGCGCCTTCGCCCGGGGCATGGCCGACCTCCCGGGTGCGGAGGTCTTGAACGAGGTGGTGTTCACCCAGGTGTGCGTGTCGTTCGGCAGCGATGAGCGCACCCGGGCCGTCGTCGCCGGGGTGCTCGCCGACGGTGAGGCCTGGATGAGCGGCTCGACGTGGCGGGGGAGAGCGGTGCTGCGGATCTCGGTGAGCAACTGGTCGACCACCGAAGGTGACGTTCGTCGCAGCCTGGGCGCGGTCAGTCGTGCGCTCAGCGCGGCGAATCGGGCGGCGGACTCCGCGTCCGTAGACTGACGTCTCGTGTCACCAGAGACCTCGCAACCTGATCTTGTCATCGTTGGATCCGGATTCTTCGGACTGACGATCGCTGAACGCTGCGCGGCCGAACTGGGGTTGAAGGTGCTGATCATCGAGCGCCGTCACCACCTCGGCGGCAACGCCTACAGCGAGGCGGACCCGGAGACCGGGATCGAGGTACACAAGTACGGCGCGCACCTGTTCCACACCTCCAACAAGCGGGTCTGGGACTACGTCTCGAGGTTCACCACGTTCACCGGCTATCAGCACAAGGTCTTCGCGAAGTACCAGGGGCAGGTCTACTCCTTCCCGATGAACCTGGGACTGATCAATCAGTTCTTCGGCAAGGCCCACACGCCCGACGAGGCGCGGCAACTGATCGCCGAGCAGTCCAGCGAGATCGCCACCGAGGACGCCACCAACCTCGAGGAGAAGGCGATCAGCCTGATCGGCCGTCCGCTCTATGAGGCGTTCGTGAAGGGCTACACCGCCAAGCAGTGGCAGACAGACCCGACCGAACTCAGCGCCGACATCATCACCCGGCTGCCGGTCCGCTACACCTATGACAACCGCTACTTCAGCGACACCTACGAGGGTCTGCCCACCGACGGCTACACGGCCTGGCTGACCCGGATGGCCGACCACCCCAACATCGAGGTCAGGCTCGAGACCGACTTCTTCGATGTGCGCGACGACTACGTCGGCAAGGTCCCGATCGTCTACACCGGCCCCGTCGATGAGTACTTCGGCAACTCAGAGGGCCGCCTCTCGTGGCGCACCGTCGACCTCGAGCCACAGGTCGTGGAGGTCGACGACTTCCAGGGCTGCCCGGTCATGAACTACAACGACCAAGAGGTGCCCTTCACTCGGATCCACGAGTTCAAGCACTTCCACCCCGAGCGCACCTATCTGCCCGGCAAGACGGTCATCGTGCACGAGTACTCGCGCTTCGCCGAGGACGACGATGAGCCGTACTACCCGATCAACACCGCCGAGGACCGCGCCAAACTGTTGAAGTACCGCGAGCTCGCCAAGGCCGAGCCCATGGTCCTTTTCGGGGGCCGCCTGGGAACCTACAAGTACCTCGACATGCACATGGCGATCGGTTCTGCCCTGTCCATGTTCGACAACAAGCTTCGGCCCCACTTTGTCGAGGGCGCAGCATTGACCAGCGGAGGAGTCGACGAATGAGCGAGACCACAGAGGCCGGCACGGTGCGCCGGCTGCTGCAGCGGCAGATCATGCCGTTGGGCAAGGACGACGACGTCCTGGCGCTCTATGTCGACCCCGAGGAACCTCGCCTCGACGCCGACAAGTACGAGATCGGTGGCAACCGGGCGGCCAAGGACCTCAACAACGCCGCCATCCGACAGACCACCTCGACCGGACGCTCGATCCACCCCGAGCAGATCGAATCGCGCACCGCGCTGCGCGTGAAGTCGGGGGAGCGGCTCTCGTTCGGCACCTACTTCAACGCGTTCCCGGCCTCCTACTGGCGCCGCTGGACGGTCGTCACCGACGTGCAGTTGACCGTCGAGGTCTCCGGTCGCGGGGCCACCCTGGTCGTCTACAAGTCGATGGCCAACGGCCGCTCGCAGCGCG
>JBFIDC010000264.1:0-4644 GCA_041581495.1 Nocardioides sp.
CGCGGATCGGACGCAGGGTGATCCTCGACCCTCGCAGCATGGCCGCCACGCTCATCGGCCCAGCGTATCGATGATCTCGATCTGCGCAGGCTCGGAGCAGCAAGCATTTGCGCACCCCCCTTGACACACCTATCACTGATAGGTCATTCTCCTATCATCGATAGGCAACGCCGTGGACGGGGGTTCAGATGGTCGCCAGCAAGGTCGCCCAGCGCCGCGAGGCCAAGATCGCCTCGATCGTCGAAGCCGCCTGGGGTCTGGCCCGCGACCGGGGCATCCAGGTGTTCTCGCTGCGCGACCTCGCCCGCGAGGTCGGGGTGCGGCAGCCCTCGCTCTATGCCTACTTCGAGTCCAAGAACGATCTCTATGACGCGATGTTCGCCGACGGCAACCGGCAGCTGCTCCGCGTGCTCGAGGCCGTCGACGTGGCAGCCGAGCCGAGGCAGGCGCTCAAGGACTGCCTCGGTGCCTTCGCCCGGTTCGCCACCGAGGACGCTGCCCGCAACTCGCTGCTCTTCCACCGGGTGATCCCCGGCTTCGCACCGAGCGAGGCGTCGTACGCCCTGGCCGTCGAGGCACTCGATCACGTCGTCTCACACATGCACGCCGCCGGAGTGACCGACTCCGGCGACATCGACTGTCTGGTCGCGATGACCGGCGGGCTGATCGAGGCCCAACTCAGCAATGACCCGGGCGGCGACCGCTGGCTCCGGCACCTGGACCGAATGACTGACGTCCTGGTCGACAACGCCCTATTGAGGAGTCCCAGATGAGTGCCACGACAACCGCCGGAGTCACCCGGATCAAACGCAAGGAGGCCCGCGGTCTCGCCTCGGCCGAGTTCGAGAAGTTCGCGACCCTGGTCGCCTCGCTGAGCGAGGCGGAGTGGGCGACCGAGACCGACTGCGTCGGCTGGGACGTCCGCAAGATGGTCCTGCACGTCCTCGGCTCCGCAGACGCCCAGGCCTCTCCCCTGGTCTTCCTGCACCAGCTTCGCCACGGCCTGCGACTCAACAAGGAGATCGACTCACACCACTGGGTCGACGGGCTCAACGAACTCCAGATCCGCGAGCGCACGGACCTCAGCAACGCCGAGGTGATCACCCAACTCCAGGCCGTGGGCGCCAAGGCGGTCAAGGGCCGGTTCGGCACTCCCCTGCCGATGCGCTACACGCCCGTCCCGTTCGGTGACCCGATCGGCTGGAAGCCGGTGAACTACCTGCTCGAGGTGGGCTTCACCCGCGACGTCTGGGCGCACCGCGTGGACATCCACGCCGTCATCGGGCGACCGATGGAACTCGAGGCCGGCCACGACGACCGCCTGGTCGCCGACATCGTCGGCGAGTGGGCCGAGGTGCACGGCGAGCCGTTCGAACTGCACCTGACCGGCCCCGCCGGCGGCACCTTCAGCCAGGGCCAGGGCGGCGAGCACGTCGAACTGGACGCCCTCACCTTCATCCGCACCCTCTCGGGGCGCCTGGCCGGTGACGGAGTGATGAGCCACGAACTGCCCCTGTAGCGCCGCGCGCTAGCCTGCTGGGGTGCCCCTCCCCACGCAGGCAACGCGTCCCCCGACGACGGTGCTCCTCGTCGACGACGAGCCAGAGATCCGCGAACTCGCACGATTGATCCTGGAGCGGGCCGGCCTCGACGTCCTCGATGAGGCCGAAGACGGACTGGCCGCGCTCGAGCGCTTCAAGGCCCACAACCCGCCCACCACCCCGTTGGTGGTGCTGCTCGACAACCGGATGCCCGGCCTGACCGGGGTGCAGGTGGCCAAGGAGATCCTGGCGGCCTACCCCTCGCAGATCGTCGTCCTCTTCTCTGCTCACCTGACCGACGAGATCGTCGAACTCGCTGAGGGCATGGGTGTTGCGAGGTGCATTTCCAAGCGCGACTTCACCAGCCTGCCCGAGATCATCGAAGGCCTGGTCGCGGCCGCCTGAGCCACCCGGAGCATCCG
Organism: Nocardioides sp.; assembly: GCA_041581495.1. Lineage (GTDB taxonomy): Bacteria > Actinomycetota > Actinomycetes > Propionibacteriales > Nocardioidaceae > Nocardioides. Next base: position 1,964 of record JBFIDC010000264.1, read on the forward strand.
CCGGGGCTCGCCGCCTGGGTTTCGCCCGTAGGTTGAGTCTATGAACGAGCGCAACGTCCTGGGCGGAGAACTCGAAGCCTGCAGCACGGACCCGATGACCGGGTTCTTCCGCGACGGGTGTTGCAACACCGGGCCCGCCGATGAGGGCAGCCACACCATCTGCGCGGTGGTCACCCCGGAGTTCTTGGCCCATCAGTCCCGGATCGGCAACGACCTGTCGACTCCGCGGCCCGAGTTCCGCTTCCCCGGTCTGATCCCCGGCGACCGCTGGTGCGTGACCGCCCTGAACTGGGCCCGCGCCCATCAGGACGGCGCCGCCGCCCACGTCGTCCTCGCCTCGACCAACCAGGCGGTGCTCAAACTGATCCCCCTCGAGGTGCTGCGCCAGTACGCCGTGGACGTGCCGGCCGACCCGAGCGCGCTGGACTCCTAGAAGTTGGACGTCCACGCATAACCCCCATGGAGTGCGCGTCGTTGACCCCACCGTGCATCTACGTCGCTTGCTGTTGCCCCTGGTTGTCGTCGGCCTGGCCCTGACAACCGTCCCCTCCGCTCTCGGAAGCCCGTCGGAGGACTACGTCCGACCGCACTTCGGGAACGGCAAGATCCCGGCCGGGTGCATCGTTGATCGCGACCCGATCAACCCCGACAACCTCTGCTACCACATGAAGGTGGGGCTCAACGCCCTCGATTCGCCCAAGGTCGACGTGGACGTGCTGATCCCGGTCTCGCCGGCCGCCGAGCGCGACATGCGGGTGGCGACCCAGGCTGTGCAGATGTGGGACGACGGCCTGCACTACCTCGCCGACCAGATGGACCTCGACTGGCTCGACGAGGGCCTCGACATGAACGTGCGCACCCACCTGGTGCCCGTCGATGACGCCAGCATGCCGATCGACCCGATCGGCCTGATCGACCCCGAGATCGTCGTGGTCGTGACCAACCCCGTGGGCGGCATCGGCATCGGCATCGACCCGACGGCCTTCGGCGGCGAACTCGGCCTCTATGACGACCAGGGTCTCCCCTGCGCTCCGATCTCCAACCCGTTCAGCATGGCTCAGTGGGAGCAGCGCAACGGCTTCGAGCAGCACGGCGGCGAACCGGGCGGCATCTATGTCGAGGACTGCGGCGGCGTCGGCGGCAACGTGTGCTTCGCCGTCAACGGCGCGGTCGACCCCGTCCCGGGGCTGAGCGACTTCTTCCCGCTCTATGAACTGGTCAGCCACGAGTTCGGCCACTGCCTCACCCTCGGCCACGTGGGCGACGGCGCCGACGGCCCGTGGGGCCCGACCGCGACCAACGACATCATGGCCTACAGCACCGACCCGCCCCTGGTGAACAAGTGCGTCTCCACCCTCGACGTCGAGGGCTTCGCCCTGCGGATGAGCAACTACCTCGACGTGAACGGTGACCGCAAGGTCAACGTCAAGGACCGGTTGGTGCCCAACGACCTCGCGGGCGACGGCTACAACTCCTTCCAGGTGCAGAACCCGGCCGACCACTTCTATGCCTCCTCGACCGGCGACCCCGGCGACTGCCCGCAACCCGACGTCTCGCTGGTCCCCGGCTCCGAGGGCGACTTCATGCCCACGGCGGTGAGCACCACCAAGCCCAAGCTCAAGATCGGCAAGGTCACCACCAAGCGCGGCAAGCTCAAGGTGCGCGGCGTCGCCGAGAAGGTGTCGCGGGCCAAACAACCGACCTCCTCCGCCGGCAAGGTCACCGACACCTCAGGTGACTCGGTCTCCCCGGTCACCGACATCAAGGACGTCTCGGTCAAGGTCTCCAAGACCCACATCGACGCGACCATCACGGTCGGTCAGTTGTGGCCGATCCTCTATGGCACCTCGCCGGTGGCCTACAGCCTGACCATCGACGGACGTCGCCTCGACTCGTTCATCCCGACCGGCGGCACGACCGGCAAGCCGATGGTCCTCGACAACGGCACCGGCTACCCCCTGCCCGACGGCACCGCCACCTGGGACACCGCCACCAACACGGTGCAGTTCCACGTGCGTCGCGACTACCTCGCCGACGCGCAGATCCGGGCGCCGTACAACGTCTATGCGGTCACCGGCTACCACTCACGCACCAACGACTGGATCGCCAACGACGACCTGGCCCCCGACAAGCGCGACCTCGACCTCGCCGGACCCAAGATGGGCCGCGAGACGCGCGATGCCCCCAAGGCCAAGAAGGTCACCACCAAGACCTACGCCGGCGGCGCCGGCTCGTTCACGCCGGCCGACTCCACGCTCGGCGTGGGCCTGGTCAGCGCCATCGACAGCCGTGACTACGTCGATGTCCCGATCGACCTGCAGTCCTCGGTGCTGGTGACCCTCAAGTGGGACGGGCTGGCCTTCATGGGCCTCACCGTCGGCGGCGGCTCCTCGCAGAAGGTCGTCTCAGAGGACGACAACTCGATCACCGTGCTGGTCCCCTGGGCCCGACGTGACCTCACCGTCACCGTCGACCCGCAGGAGGTCTATGAGCCGATCGACTACACGCTGAGCATCAAGCGGACCACCGTGATCGCCGACCGCGACCGCGACGGCGTCCCGAACGTCGCCGACAACTGCCCCAGCGCCAAGGGCCCCAGCGCCGGAGCGGGTTGCCCCGACACCGACCGCGACGGCACCTTCGACAAGTTCGACCGCTGCCGCAAGGCGCCCGGGCTCGGC
>JBFIDC010000265.1:0-4613 GCA_041581495.1 Nocardioides sp.
GGAGAGGCCCAGATCGTTGCCCCCGACGGCACCGTCGTCGCGATCGGTCCGCTGACCGGCGAGGCGGTCGTCATCGCCGACATCGACCTGTCCCTCGCCGACGACAAGACCCGCCCCGACGGCACCGACGTGATGGCCTCGCGGCGCCCCGAGTTGTATGCCGCGATCGCCGCTCGGCCCACCGGCCGAGTCGCCGGTCCGGGCGCTGCGGAGATCACCGCGGCGGTGGTCTGCCCGGCCGAGGATGAGCCCACCGACCTGGCCGCGTCGGTTCGTGACGCGGCCGCGCAGGGCGTCGCCCTCATCGTCCTGCCCGAGGCTTCACCGGTCTCCGTCGAGGATCTCCGTGCGGCCGTGGCCGGCACCGAGGCGGTCGTGGTGAGCAGCCTGGTCGAGGACGGCATGCACGTCGGCCTGGTCGTGGGTGCCGACGGCGTGCTCCTGCGTCAGCCGCAACTGCACGTCAGCGCCCGCCACGCCGAGGAGGTCACCGAGTTGGGTGACGGCCTCGAGGTCCTGTCGCTGCCCTGGGGGCGGCTCGCCGTCGTCGTGGGTGACGACGCCCTGTATCCCGAGACCTTCCGACTGGCCGCACTTGCGGATACCGACGTCGTGGCGGTGCCCTTCACCACGCTCACCGGCCAGGACCTCGACCCGCTCCTGCTCGAGCGGGCCGCCGAGAACCGGCTCAATCTCGCGGTGGCCTCGCGGGCTACCGCCGCCGGCGCCGGGATGCTGGTGCCACTGAGCCCGGACTTCACCCTCTGGGCACCCGACCGCGGCCCGTTCACCGGCGTCATCTCGCGTCCCGAGCCGATGCTCGCGGGGCCAGGGGTGACGGCTGCCGTCCTGCGTCCGGCGCAGGCGACCAATCGCATGGTGACCAAGGGCACCGACCTCGTCGACGGCCGACCCTGGGCACTGGCCGGCGCCCTGACTGCCCCGCGGGACTCTTGTCGGTCGAACAGTTCGCGCTAGTTGGGGGTGGCTGCTGAGTCCGCGTAGTCGCTCTCGGCCAACGCCTCGAGCAGGGCCTGCTCGCTGGAGTCGAGGTGGTGGACCCAGGCGTCGCGCAGGGCCGCGCCGTCGGGCTTCTGGGCCAGGTCGAGCAACGCCTGGTGTTCGCCGATCCGGCTGGAGGTGGCCTCGGGGCCACTGTCGAGATCGTTGATCAGCAGGTGGAGGTAGCGATCGCTGGACTTCCACAGGGTCGTGAGGACGCGGAAGTCGGCAGAGCCGGCGACATCGGCCAGGAGCGCGCCGTGGAAGGCGTGGTGTGCGGCGGCCAGCCTGGCCGGCTCACGTTCGATCTGTGCGTACTCCTCGAGCGCCGCCTTGGTCTCGGCCAGGGACTCCTCGCTCAGGTTGCCGGCGACGCGCTCGGCAAGGTCGCCCTCGATGAGCTTGCGGAGCCGGTAGATCCCCGAGAGATCCTCGACGCTGAGCGAGGCGACCAGTGCGGACCGGCCGGGTCGAAGGCTGAGAAGCCCTTCGCTCTCGAGTCGACGCAGCGCCTCACGCACCGGGATGTGGCTGACCGCGAACTGCTCGCACAGGTCCACGATCGAGACCGCGGAGCCGGGAGCGATGTCGCCGTTGAGGATCGCGCGGTGCAGTTCGTCGGTGACCCGATCGACCAGCGAGAGATGCGCGATAGGCCGAACTGACGTGGAGTTCGACGGTCGGCGGGCCATGGCGCGATCATATATCGTCACCAGGCTCTCAAGGCCATAGCGACACTGGGCCCGAGGCGCCCGCTATTCGCCCTCGAGGGTGATCTGGTCAAAAGGTAACAACGGCTCGATGACCGGAAAGACGAAGAGGAACAGCACGACGCTGACGGCCACGAAGCCGACCAGCACGGCCAGGATGCGGACCCAGGTGGGGCCGGGCAGGACCCGCCACAGCGCGGCGTACATCAGTACCCCTCGATCGTGGGTGGGCCTTGGGTCGCGCTGCGACTCTCGCTGAGCAGGCCGGTCACGATGAGTCGTTCGCTCGACCCCCATCGGGGGTGACAGGTGACCAGGGTGATCAGTGCTTGGTTGACCACCCCATCGGGCTGACCCGGGACCGGGTCGATCAGGTCGGTGCGAGTCGGCGGCACGATCTGGGTCAGCGTCACTGTGTAGACCGACCACCCCGCCGCGGTGCGTACGACGATGTGGTCGCCGGGGACCACCGCATCCAGGTAGGCGAACGGCTCGCCGTGCGTGGCCCGGTGACCGGCGACCGCGAAGTTGCCGAGTTGGCCGGGTTGGGCCGTGCCCGGGAAGTGGCCGGGCCCCTTGGCGATGTCGGCGTCGACCACGCCCTCGACCACCACCCAACGCCAGTCCTCGCCCAGTCGCGGGATGGTCATCTCGGCGATGCCCTGGCCGGGGATCGGTTCGATCTTGGCCGGCGTTCCTGTGGCATCGCGGTCCACCGCCGCGGTCTGTGCGGCGAAGTCGGCGCGCAGGTCGGATTGGGCGGCCGCGGTGCGGACGTCGCTCCACACGACCAGATAGACCGCGAACAGCAGCACCAACGCCCCGGCGGTCACCAGCAGTTCTCCGGTGCCGCGGACCAGGCCGCGCACGAAGACCCCCACAGACCGGCTCACCGCACCCTCCCAGCGCTGGTTTTGCCACGGCTCGTTAACAAAACGAATCCTACTAGAATATATGATTGACAATATCTCATTCAACCGGATATCAATCCTCCAATGCGCATCAGATGTGCGCAAGGCAGCTGACAGGGGCTGAGCAACACCACGGTGGTCGGGGAGGCCACCGCCTGTAATTCCCGAGGAGGGACCGGGGTAATGATTTCTTCTAAGCGCGCGCTTGCCGGACTGTCAGGAACAGTCCTTGCGGCGAGCACACTCATGATCGTGGGGGCGAGCCCAGCTTCGGCCGCCACGCCGACCGGTGGGTGCTGGGTGTATTCGCCCACCACGCCCAGCAATATCGAGGACACGACACCCGCGAGCAACACCTCGTCGTCGTTGGCGCCTTGGGCCGACACCGCCGAAGCACCGGCAGGCCCAGCCGACTACACGTTGACCTCGAGCGGTTCGACAGTCGTGGGGGGAACTCGCAGCTTCACCCTGGTCTTCAACAAGGGTCCCAAGAACGGTGGCCCGCCGGCGAGCGGCACCGTGTACTACTACTTCTCGGTCAACGGCACGAACCTGCCGGTGATCAGCAAGGCGTTCAGCGCACCCGGTGGAGCCAGCATTCCAGGTGACACCATCAACGGGTCCTACACGATCACCGGTGCCGGCGCCAACAACCTCGTGCTGCGCAAGGTCTACTACGACATCCCGAGCTTCTTGACCCGGGTGGCCTGCAATGGCCAGACCGCGGGTGTCCCTGGCGGGACCAACCCTGCGACCACCCCGGTGAACACGAACATCGCCACCACGTTCACCGCCTCGGGTCCGACCGCGACCATCGACTCGGTCGGCAACCAGGTCGTCACGACTCACGCTCGCAAGAACGACGTCATCGCGTTCTCGGTGACCAACTTCGCCGACGGCACGGGCACTGCATCCTTGTGTGACAGCGCCGGCTCCAACTGCGACGCGGGCACCTCCTCGGTGACCATCAGCGGTGGCGCGGGTAGTGGCACCCTCTCGGCGGGCGCTGCGCCCACGACCGGTTCCCGGGCCTTGAAGGTGGTCAGTGGTGGCGACACCTCGCTGACCCCGATCACCATCCTCGGCACACCGACGATCAGCACCAACGTCGTCGGTGGCGGAGCCGGCACGGTCGTGACTGTCACCGGCACCAACTGGGACCCGAACCAGACGGTGTCGGTCTCCAGCACTCAGAGCGGTCCGCCGTTCCCGCCACCGGCAACAGGGGACGCCGCGGTGACCGCGACGGCCGACGCAGCCGGCAACATCAGCACCACCTTCACGGTCAATGACCCGACCACCGCCTACATCGGCGGTAGCCGGACTCACGCTGCCGGTCCGCCTCCGACGGTGATCTTCGCCAGCACGGCCTTCGCCTTCTCGGGCGACACCTGCACCGCCAAGGTCGGCTTGGCCGCCAGCGGCAACTGCAAGTTGCTCGAGACGGTCGACCTGACCATCACCGCTGGTGACCTCAAGATGGCGAAGGCTTCGGGCAATGTGACGATGTCGCCGATCACCCTGAACGGGACCGCGCAGAACTCGACCGGCGCCCTGAAGAACGTCACGGTCAAGGACTACCGCGGTGGCGTGCTCGGCTGGTCGCTGGTGGCCCGGTTCTCCGGCCTCACCGGCCCAGTGGCGCCGACGTCGGGGAACTTCACCATCCCCTCGACGTCGCTGTCCTGGACGCCCTCATGCGCCCCGGACGCCAACAACGACGACACGGTCACCACGGGTTCGGCCGGTGCGGTCTTCACGACCGCCACGACCGATGTGCCGGTCTGTGCGGTCAGCGGTGTTGCCAACTACGGACTGGATCTGACCAGCGGTGGCGACACCCTGGTGACTTCGCCGCTGTCCCTCGCCATCCCTGCCAACCAGGCAGCCGGCGCCTACACCGGCACGATCCAGTTCACGCTCTCGTGAACTGATCGGCCGAATCGAACCAGCGACGGGTGCCACCGGTCCAGCAAGTGTAAGTTATCGA
>JBFIDC010000266.1:0-4584 GCA_041581495.1 Nocardioides sp.
CTCAACGGGGTAGACGTTGAAGCCCGAGACGATCACCAGTTCCTTGAGCCGGTCGACCAGGAAGAGGTCGCCGCTGGGATCCAAGAACCCGACGTCGCCGGTGGACCACCAGCCCTCGGCGTCGGGTCCGTCGGCTCCGTCCGGCCAATACCCGCTGACCAGGTTCGCGCCCCGGATCGAGATCTCGCCCGGGTCTTCGCCCTCGGGCGGACGACCGGTCTCATCGACGAGTCGTACCTCCACGCCGGGCAGTGCCGCGCCGACCGAGCCGTTCTGCAGTTCGGCGCTGACCAGGGTGCTGGTCACCACCGGCGATGCCTCGGTCAGTCCGTAGCCCTGGTGGATCGGGATTCCGGTCGCGGCGACGAACTCCTCGATCTGCTCGCGCGCCAACGGCGCCGAACCAGACAGCATCAACCGCACCGGCCCCAATCGCTCGCGCAGTTGGTCGACCTCGCGCCAGTAGGCGAACACCGGCGGCGCCACCGGAATGACGCTGCAGGCCTCGTCCTCGATGAGGTCCAAGGTCCCCTGCGGGTCGAAGCGGGAGGCGAGCACCAGTTTGGCCCGGTGACGCAGGACAACCCCGAGCACGGCGTTGAGGCCATAGACATGGAAGAGCGGCAGGACCGCGAGGACCACGTCGTCGCCGTGGATCATCGGCGGTTCGACCGCGGCGACCTGGTCGATGTTGGCCAGCAGCGCCCGGTGGGTCAGCATCGCCGCGCGCGGGCGTCCCGAGGTGCCGCTGGTATAGAGGAGCGCGGCCAACTTCTCGGGGTCCCGCAGTGGCGGGATGGCCGGGCCGTGATCGGCACGCATGTGGTCGTAGGACCGCTCGTCGGGACGCAGGGTCGCACCGACCACGAACAGCCGGGGCTTGGTGACCCGCGCCCAGAGGTCCTCCTCGATCGAACCCGGAGCATGGGGCGCCGACATCGCCTCGTCCAGGACGTCGACGGCGGCGCGGACCTCGCTGATCGCATCCGCGTCCGCGATCACGATGCGCGAGCCGGAGTCGGCGATCATCCGGGCCAGTTCGCCCGCGGTCGCGGTCGGGTTCACCGGGACCGCCACGGCCTGCGCCCTCAAGATGCCGAGGTAGCTGGAGATGAACTCGAGCCGGTTGCCCATCACGATCATGACCCGGTGCCCGGCGACGATCCCGGCCGTGCCCAGGCCGTGCGCGAGTCGGGAGACCTCGTCGTCGAGTTCGGCCCAGGTGATCGAGCGGCCCCCGGCCTCGACCACTGCCAACTTGTCGGGGTTCTCCTGCGCGGCGAGTGTCAACAGGTCCGCGACATCGGTCAGGCGCGCCAGTGAGGTCAGCTCCTCGTCCCGTGCAGCCATGGGCGGATACTTCCACAAAGCGTGCGTCCTCGCCGGGGCTCGGCCGGGTAGAGGGGTGAACCGGGCGCGCGGCCCGACGATTGCGCCGCGGGAGGCACTAGCCTCTGAACCGTGGTGCCGCCTGACCGATCCCGTCGACTCGACCTCCAGCAACGCTCGACCCTTGCTGGAGAAGCGGCAGCGGCCGCGACCGAGGTCGAGGCGTCCCTGAACCATCCGCCGAAGCCGCACAGCGCCGCGTTCTTCGACGTCGACAACACCGTCATGCAGGGCGCCAGCATCTTCCATCTCGCCCGCGGCCTGCACCGCCGCAAGTTCTTCACCACCCGCGAGATCGCGGGCGCCGCCTGGAAGCAGGCCTACTTCCGCATCGTCGGCGTCGAGGATCCCGAACACGTCGCCGAGGCCCGCAGTTCGGCGCTGGCCTTCATCGCCGGTCACACCGTCGCCGAGCTCGAGGCGTTGGGCGAGGAGATCTTCGACGAGGCGATGGCGCACCGGATCTGGCCCGGGACCCGCGCGCTGGCCCAGATGCACCTCGATGAGGGACAGCGCGTCTGGTTGGTGACCGCGGCCCCGATCGAGATCGCGAGCATCATCGCTCGCCGCCTCGGGCTCACCGGAGCGATGGGCACCGTCGCTGAACACAAGGATGGGGTCTACACCGGTGCGCTGGTGGGCGACCTGCTCCACGGGCCGGCGAAGGCCGAAGCCATCAAGGCACTGGCCGCCCGGGAGGGCCTCGACCTCTCGACCTGCTCGGCCTACTCCGACTCCTACAACGACCTGCCGATGCTCTCGATGGTCGGCGACCCGTGTGCGATCAACCCGGACGCGAAGTTGCGCGACCACGCCCGTGAGCAGGGTTGGCGGATCCGTGACTACCGCACCGGCCGCAAGGCCGCACGGGTCGGGTTGGTCGCCGCGGCGGTCGCTGGCGGGCTGAGCGGTGCCGTCGCCGCCGGCGTCTCCCTGCGGGGTCGTCGGCACTGAACCCGGTCCCCGGCGGACTCCCGGACGCGCGGATGGTTACGCTGGTCCAGACCACTTCGGGCCGCGAATACGCGTCGTTGACACCGATTCGTGGATCAGATGTGGCAAAGCCCACGTTTGATTTCCGCCGTCTCGACTTGACCCCTACGATGAGACTGCTTCTTGAGGGAGCGACGGTTTTTCGGGAGGGGAACCCCATATGCCGCGAGCCGGCCTTGATCTCGTGCGCGGGCTAGACGCCCTGCGGGAGTCGGTCGCGCGGGCACTCGTCGAAGCCATGGGACCACTGACTCCCGCACCTGCCCTCGTCACCGTCGACGGGCAGCGAGTCTCCGCCCGTGCCGTCGACGGACCCGGGTGGCTGCTCAGCGAGGTCGTCGCCGACGGCCCGAGCCGCGGCGAGGGATTCGGCGATGCCGACCTGGCCGCATCCTCAGAAGACTCCGAAGAGGACCGCAGTCGCCTGATCGCGCTGGTCGAACTCGCCCGCAAGGGCGACTCGGAGGCCTTCGGCCTGCTCTATGACCACTACCAGGGCTCGGTCTACCGCTTCTTGTTCTATCGGACGCGCTCGAGCACGCTGGCCGAGGACCTGACCTCGGAGACCTTCTTCCGGGCGCTGCGCAGCATGCAGAACTTCCGCTGGCAGGGCAAGGACTTCGGCGCCTGGCTGATGACCATCGCCCGCAACCTCGCCACCGATCACTTCAAGGCCGGTCGCACGCGTCTCGAGACGACCACCGAAGACATGGGTCTGCACGACGACTCGACCGAAGGTCCCGAGACCGCGGTGCTGGCCAGCCTGACCAACGAACTCCTGCTCAAGGCGCTCACCGAGTTGCCCACCGAGCAGAAGGACTGCCTGATCATGCGCTTCCTTCAGGGCCTGAGCATCGCCGAGACCGCCGATGTCCTCGGCCGTAGCGAAGGCGCAGTCAAACAGCTCCAACTGCGCGGCGTCCGCAACCTCGCCAAGCTGTTGCCTGAGGGGGTGCGGGGTTGATGTCCACTCAGCAAATCCTTATCCACAACTCACCTACAGCCGTAACCTCGCGTGCCCACGGCTCGTTCTTCATAGCGTCAGGGTCTGCTCACGGGGAGATGGACTCGGGCACGAACGGACAAGGACACTGCAATGGGTAGCCTGCATCCGGCACGCCGAAGTGCCGAGCGGTTCAGCTCTTTGCTCGATGGCGAGCAGGGAGCCTTGTACGACGCTCGCACCACCGAGCTCCTCGAGCTTGTTGGCGCCCTCCAGACGCTCCCGCGGGTCGAGGCTCGCCCGGAGTTCGTCTCAGACCTGCGTACACAGCTCATGGCGGCCGCCGAGACCGAACTGTCTCCGCTCGCCGAGCACGAGGCTCGTGAACTCTCCGAGCGCCTCACTGTCCCCACCCGTCGCACCCCACGCGAGCGTCGCCTGGCCGTCGCTATCGGTGGTTTCGCGATCGTCGGTGCCACCACCTCGATGGCCGTCGCGGCTCAGGGCGCGCTGCCGGGCGATGTGCTCTACCCGCTCAAGCGCGCGATCGAGAACGCCGAAGCCGGCTTCAACATCAGCGACGAGTCCAAGGGCAACACGATCCTGGCGAACGCCACGGGTCGTCTCGACGAGGTCGACGCGCTGACCCAACTCGACGACGTCGACCCGGTCGCGGTGACCGAGACCCTCAACACGTTCACGACTCAGGCGACCGAAGCCTCCGACCTCCTCATCGCCGACTACCAGGCCACCGGCTCCGAGGCCTCGATCAACGAACTGCGTGACTTCGCGGCCAGCAGCATCGAGACGCTGGCGGCCCTGGAGGCACTGATCCCGGCCGATGCCGAGGACGCGCTCATCGAAGCGGCTCGGGTGCTCTTCGAGATCGACAGTGTCGCGGCCAACCTCTGCCCTGTGTGCGAGAGCACCGGGATCATCTCGATCCCCATCTCGCTGCTGGCCGGCGACAGCAACGGCCTCGACGCTGCCCAGGTCGGCGTGGCGGCCAACGAGTCCACACCGACCAAGACGAAGTCGAAGCCCAAGTCGAGCCAGACCGGCACCGGCACCGGCACCGGTGAGACCAGCACCACGGACTCGCCTTCCAACCCGGTCATCCTGCCCAACCCGGGCGGCAGTGGATCGCAGGGCGACAAGGGCGACAAGGGCGAGAAGAACCCGCTTCCGCCGATCTCGATCCCCACGACGCTGCCCTCGACCAACCTCGGCCCGGTCGACGACCTCGTCAGTGGCCTCAC
>JBFIDC010000267.1:0-4520 GCA_041581495.1 Nocardioides sp.
AGCGTTGGTCGAGCCGCCGAGCGCCATGACGACAGTGATCGCGTTCTCGAACGCCTCCCGGGTCATGATCTGGCGCGCGGTGATGCCCTGCCGCAGCAGGTTGACCACGGCCGCACCGGAGCGGTGGGCGAAGCCGTCACGCCGGCGGTCGACCGCCGGCGGTGCCGCCGAGCCGGGCAGGCTCATCCCGATGGCCTCGGCGACAGCGGCCATGGTGTTGGCGGTGTACATGCCACCGCAGGCGCCCTCGCCCGGACAGATGGCGCGCTCGATCCTGTCGACCTGCGCGCGAGTCATCTTGCCGGCCAGGCAGGCGCCCACCGCTTCGAACGCGTCGATGATCGTGACGTCTTGACCGTCGACCTGCCCCGGCATGATCGAGCCGGCATAGAGGAACACGCTGGCCAGATCGAGTCGCGCCGCGGCCATCATCATCCCGGGCAGCGACTTGTCGCAGCCGGCCAGCAGCACCGAGCCATCGAGCCGTTCGGCCATCATCACGGTCTCGACCGAGTCCGCGATGACCTCACGCGAGACCAGGGAGAAGTGCATGCCCTCATGGCCCATCGAGATGCCGTCGGAGACCGAGATGGTGCCGAACTCGAGGGGGTAGCCACCGGCGGCGTGCACGCCGTTCTTGACCGCCTGCGCCAGTCGCTGGAGCGACAGGTTGCAGGGGGTGATCTCGTTCCACGACGACGCGACACCGATCTGTGGCTTGGCGAAGTCGTCGTCCCCCATGCCGACCGCCCGCAACATCCCGCGCGCCGCGGCGCGCTCCAACCCATCGGTCACATCGCGCGATCGGGGCTTGATGTCGGGCGTGTTCCGGTCCTGCTCAGTCATGGTGCGAGGGTAGCCGGGGCTACCCCTACCCTTGTCGGGGTGATCGTGACCTGGGCCGACTTCGACGCCGTCCTCTTCGACCTCGATGGCGTGGTGACCCCGACCGCCGAGGTCCACATGCGCGCCTGGGACGAGATGTTCAACGCGTTCCTGGAGGACTATCCCGACCAGTCTCCCTACACCGACGCGGACTACTTCGCCTATGTCGACGGCAAACCGAGGTACGACGGGGTGCGCGACTTCTTGGAGTCGCGGGGCATCGCCCTGCCTGAGGGGTCCCCCGAGGACCCGCCCTCGGCGCTGAGCGTCGCCGGACTCGGCAACCGCAAGAACGATGCGTTCAACGACGTGCTCGAACGCGACGGGGTCCACGCCTACCCGGGGTCGGTCGCGTTGCTGGACCACCTCAAGAACCTGAGCATCCCGCTGGCGATCGTCTCGTCCTCGGCCAACGCCCCCGCCGTGCTCCACGCCGCCGGCCTGGCCGACCGCTTCGAGATCGTGGTCAGCGGCACCGTGGCCCGCGAGCGCGGCCTGCCCGGCAAGCCGGCCCCCGACACCTTCGAGTACGCCGCGCAGGCATTGGGCACCGACGCCTCCGGAGCGGTGGTGCTCGAGGACGCCGTCTCCGGTGTCCGGGCGGGCCGAGCCGGCGACTTCGCCCTGGTCATCGGCGTGGACCGCGGGGCAGGCCACGAGGAACTCAAGGCCGCTGGAGCCGACCTAATTGTGCGAGACCTCCACGAACTGGTGCCCACCGATGACAGAGTTGAACGGTGACCCGAGTGCCCCTGGCGGCCGACCCGATGCCGCGTTCACGCTTCCCCGTCGATACCTGGCGCCTCGTCGAGACACAGCACGACGCCGACGACCTCGGCGTCACCGAGACCCTCTTCTCGGTGGCCAACGGCTATCTCGGCATGCGCGGCAACCCCGAGGAAGGGCGCGACGCCTACGCGCACGGGACCTTCATCAACGGGTTCCATGAGACCTGGCCGATCCACCATGCCGAAGCCGCGTTCGGGTTCGCCCGCACGGGTCAGACCATCGTCAACGTTCCCGACGCGAAGCTGATCAAGGTCTATGTCGACGATGAGCCGCTCAACCTGACCGTCGCCGACCTCGAACACTATGAGCGGTCTCTCGACTTCCGTGACGGGGTGCTGCGTCGTTCGGTGCTGTGGCGGACTCCGTCGGGCAAGCGGGTCCGGGTGGAGACAACCCGCATGATCTCGATGACCCAGCGACACCTCGCGGTGCTGACGCTCGAGGTCACGGTGCTCGATGGCGACGCTCCCATCGTCATCTCCTCCCAGTTGCTCAACCGCCAAGACGGCAAGGACGAGTACCACGACCCGAGCCGCTCGATGGGTGAGGCCATCGACCCGCGCAAGGCCTCGGGATTCGACGACCGAGTCCTCATACCTCGACTGCATTCCGCAGACGAGGAGCGGATGATGCTGGGCTATCAGTGCGCCAACTCGCGGATGACGCTGTGCGTGGCCGCGGATCATCAACTCCTCACCCCGGACCCGACCGAGACGATCGTCCGCCAGGACGAGGACCTCACCAAGACGGTCTTCCGCATCGAGGCGACCGCCGGCAACACCATCAAACTGGTCAAGACGGTGGCCTATCACTCATCGCGCGGGGTGCCGGTCAAGGAGTTGGCCGATCGCTGCGAGCGCACCTTGGACCGGGCCGCCAAGCACGATGTCGACCACTACCTCCATGAGCAGCGCGAGTGGTTCGCACGCTTCTGGAAGACGACCGACATCGAGATCGGCGCTGCCGAGGGCACCAGCCAGAAAGACCTCGACGCGGTCCAGCAGGCCATCCGCTTCAACCTCTTCAGCCTGGCGCAGGCCGCCGGCCGCGCCGATCAGCACGGCGTCCCGGCCAAGGGGGTGACCGGGTCGGGCTATGAGGGCCACTACTTCTGGGATTCAGAGATCTATGTGGTGCCGTTCTTGACCTACACGATGCCGGATGCCGCCCGGAACCTCCTGCACTTCCGGGTTCGCATGCTCGACTCGGCTCGGTACCGGGCGCGCGAGATGGCCCAGAGCGGCGCACTGTTCCCCTGGCGCACGATCAATGGCGAGGAGGCCTCGGCGTACTACGCCGCCGGGACCGCGCAGGTGCACATCGACGCCGACATCGCCTACGCGTTGGTTCAGTACCTCAACGCGACCGGCGACCGCGGATTCCTGATCCGCGACGGCATCGACATTCTGGTCGAGACCGCTCGCATGTGGGCCGACCTCGGTTTCTGGCGGACCAACGGCGGCGACCCCGAGTTCCACATCCACGGTGTCACCGGACCCGACGAATACACCACAGTGGTCAACAACAACCTGTTCACCAACGTGATGGCTCGGTTCAACCTCGAGCAGGCCGTCGCGGAACTGACCTGGATCAAGGAGAACGAACCGGTCGCCTACGACCAGGTGGTCGCCCGCCTGTCCATCGACCCGGACGAGGTCGACGAATGGCTACGCTGCGCCACTGGGATGCACATCCCCTTCGACGAGGGCCTGGGCATCCATCCACAAGACGACTTCTTCCTCGACCGAGAGGTCTGGGACCTCTCCCAAACCCCGGGCGAGTTGCGACCGCTGCTCCTGCACTACCACCCACTGGTGATCTATCGGTTCCAGGTGTTGAAGCAGGCCGACGTCGTGATGGCCATGTTCTTGCAGGGTGACCGCTTCACCCCGGAGCAGAAGCGCGCCGACTTCGAGTACTACGACCCGATCACCACCGGCGACTCGACCCTCTCGGCGGTCGTCCAGTCCATCGTGGCTGCCGAGGTGGGCTACCACGAGGTGGCCTGGGACTACTTCCTCGACGGCCTGTACGTCGACCTGATGAACCTGCACGACAACACCGTCGACGGGATACACGTGGCCTCGGCCGGCGGCGTGTGGGCTTCGGTGGTCAACGGCTTCGCGGGCATGCGCGACACCGATGGGCGGCTCACCTTCGACCCGCGTCTGCCCGACGCCTGGAGTCGTATCGCCTTCCCCCTGTGCTGGCGCGGTGCGCATCTGCGCGTCACGGTCACCGCCGCGGCGCTCGAGGTCCACAACGAGTCGGAGGAACGCTCCGTCGAGATCGGCGTCCGCGGCCAAGAACACCTGGTCCCCGCCGGCGAGACGATGCGCGTCGACCTGGACGGTCACGGCGACAGGATCGGCGGCTCACTCGGGAATGCGCCACTGATCGGCGGGAAGCGAGCCGACGGCACCACCATCACCGCAGGCGTCCCCGACCCGATCCCCTTCCGGGACCACCAGGACCTCGACTAGGCCGACTCAGTCGGGCAGGGCTGCTGCCCGCACCACCATCACGTCCGGCAGGTTGGCCACGATCTGTCGCCAGGACTCGCCGCGATCCGTGGAGGACCACACCGCGCCGTTGCGTCCGCCGAGGTAGAGGCCGGCTCGGGCGTGGTCGTCGGCGCACATCGCATCGCGCATGACCCCGACATAGAACCTGTCGGGCAGACCGTTCCCCATGGCCTCCCAGGTCGCTCCGGCGTCAGTGGATCGCCAGACCCGGGCCTCGGGGCGGCGCAGCTCGGGGGGAGCGGGGTCGGTGCTCAGGGTGTAGATGGCTGGCTCCACGCCCTGGCTCGTCGTGCTCAGGCAGATCTGGCGGATGGCCTCCTC
>JBFIDC010000268.1:0-4498 GCA_041581495.1 Nocardioides sp.
GACGGGTTCGGGGTGGGCGACCTCAAGGTCGGCGCCGAGGTCGAACTTGTGGTCGAGACGCTGAACGCCGACGAGGAGGGCGACCTCCTCATCTGGCGGTGGCGCCCCGTGAGCGAAGGGCAGAACGCATGAGCAACGACGGCGCCGTCCTCGGGGTCGGCATGCACCCCTGGGGCAAGTGGGGCCGCCCCTTCACCGAATACGGCGTACACGCCGCCCGGGCCGCGCTCGCCGACGCCGCGGTGGCCTGGTCCGATGTCGACCTGGTCGTCGGTGGCGAGACGGTGCGCAACGGGTACGGCGGCTACGTCGCCGGCGCCACCTTCGCGCAGGCGCTCGGCTGGAACGGCGCCCGCGTCGCGACGTCGTACGCCGCCTGCGCCACCGGTGCACAGGCCCTCGACACGGCCCGCGCCCGCATCCTGGCCGGCCTCAGCGAGGTTGCGCTGGTGGTGGGCGCCGACACGACGCCCAAGGGGTTCCTCGCCCCCAACGCCGGTGAGCGCTGGGACGACCCGGACTGGCTGCGCTTCCGCCTGCTCGGCATGACCAACCCGGCCTACTTCGCGCTGTATGCCCGCCGCCGGATGGACCTCTATGGCGCGACCCAGGCCGACTTCGCCGCGGTGAAGGTCAAGAACGCCCGACACGGCCTCAACAACCCCAACGCGCGGTACCGCAAGGAGGTCGGCGTCGACGACGTCCTCAACTCGGCGGTGGTCGCCGACCCACTGCACCTTCTCGACATCTGTGCGACCTCCGACGGCGCGGCGGCGGTGCTACTGACTAGCACCGAGTACGCCAAGCGGATGGGCATCGCGGAGCCGGTCCGGATCCGGGGGATCTCCACGGTCACCCCGACGTTCCCCAACACGGTCATGGACATGCCCAACCTCTCGACCGACGCCCACGGCGGCGTGATGCCGGAGCGGACGTTCAAGGAGTCGATCGCGGACGCCGTCTATGAAGAGGCAGGCATCGGCCCCGACGAGGTGAGCCTGGCCGAGGTCTATGACCTCTCCACCGCCTTGGAGTTGGACTGGGTCGAGGACCTGGGGCTGTGCAAGCGGGGCGAGGCGGAGGCTCTGCTTCGTGCCGGTGACACCACGCTGGGTGGCCGGATCCCGGTCAACCCCTCGGGCGGGTTGGCCTGCTTCGGCGAGGCCGTGCCGGCACAGGCCCTGGCCCAGGTGTGCGAGGTGACCTGGCAGTTGCGCGGACAGGCGGAGGGTCGCCAGGTCGAGGGCGCCAAGGTCGGCATCACCGCCAACCAGGGCCTGTTCGGCCATGGCTCCTCGGTGCTCCTGAGCGTCTGAGGGTCACGATGTCCTTCGTCTTGATCGAGCGACCCGTCCCCGAGGTCGCGGTCGTCACTTTGAACCGCCCCGAGCGGATGAACGCGATGGCCTTCGACGTGATGGTGCCGCTGCGCGATGCCCTCGTCGAGCTGAACCTGGACAACTCCGTGCGCGCCGTCGTGCTCACCGGTGCCGGCAAAGGCTTCTGCTCGGGGGCCGACCAGGAGTCCGCCGGTGTGCCACCCGGCGTCGCCGGTGTGACCACGCCGACCTACGCCCTGCGGGCGATGGAGTTGCTCGAGGAGGTGGTGCTGACCGTGCGTCGGCTCCACCAGCCCGTCATCGCCGCGATCAACGGGGCCGCCATCGGCGGCGGGTTGTGCCTCGCCCTGGCCTGTGACCTGCGCATCGCCGCGCCGGCGGCGTACTTCCGGGCCGCGGGCATCAACAACGGCCTGACCGCCAGCGAATTGGGCCTCAGCTATCTGTTGCCCCGCGCGATCGGGTCGACCCGCGCGGCCGAGTTGATGCTCACCGGTCGCGACATGCTCGCCGACGAAGCCGAACGGGTGGGCTTGGTCTCGGCGGTGCACGACGACGTCGTCGCGGCCGCGGTCGAGATGGGGAAGCGGATCGCCACGTTCTCCCAACCCGGGATCGAGCTGACCAAGAAGTCGCTGCACGCGGGAACCGCCGCGACCTCGCTGGATACCTACCTGCCCTCGGAGGGGATGGGGCAGTTGTATCTGCGCTTGCTCACCGGCAACTTCGAAGAGGCGATCCTGGCTCGCCACGAGGGTCGTCCCGCGAAGTTCACCGACGAGCGCTGAGGTTCCCACTGTCGGTGGGCAGCAGTAGCGTCGAAGGACCTACCAACGAGGAGTCCGCCATGGCAATTCTCAACCCCTACCTCACCTTCGAGGGCAACACCCGTGACGCGATGGAGTTCTATCAGCGTGTCTTTGGTGGTGAGCTCGACATCTCGCCCTTCGGTGACCTCGGGATCACCGAGTTCGAGGGCAAGCCGGTGCCGGCCGACGGGGTCATGCACGCCCACTTGACCACCCCGGGCGGCTTCACGCTGATGGCTGCCGACAACGCAGGTATGAGCGCCGACCAGACCCCCAACGGCCACATCAGCCTCAGCGGCGACGAAGCCGATCTGTTGCGGGGCTACTTCAACGCGCTCGCCGAGGGAGGCCGCATCGACGTGCCGCTCGAGAAGGCCCCGTGGGGCGACGAGTTCGGTCAGGTCAAAGACAAGTTCGGCATCAACTGGATGGTCAACATCGCCGGAGCTCCGCCGGCCTGGTCGACCTCGCCGGACTCATAAACCCACCGGCCGCGACGGCGCACGAACTCGCTGCGCTCGCGTCGCTCTCCGGGGCGTCCCGCGCGGGTGTAGGTCGCTGCGAACTCGACGACGCCTCGCTCGTCGCCGGCCTGCCCGTCGACCACGTCCAAGATCCTCAGCCCGGTCCAGGTCAGTCCCGGATCGGGTTCGAGGTCCTCGGGACGGGTGCGCGGGTGCCAGGTCCGCCAGAGGTAGTCCAGCTCGTCCTTGGCGAAGGCCGCATACCGCGACCGCATCAACTCCTCGGCGGTCTCGGCCTCGGCCGCGCCACGATGCAGTCGACCGCAGCACTCGTCATAGCGCAGGGGAGCGCCGCAGGGACATGGCTCGGCGATGGACACGGTGGCAGCCTAGGGCCGCGCCGCCGCCTTCCCCAGGGCATGGCAGCTGGCAGTAGCGTGAGGGAGTGACCTCACAGCCAAGCATCGCCACGGTCGGAGAACTGCGCGCTTCTGGGCACGAGCTCAAGACGGTGCATCAGGAGATCCGCGACAACCTGCTCTCGGCCTTGCGCGAGGGGCGCGACCCCTGGCCGGGCCTGCACGGCTTCGCCGACACGGTCATCCCCCAGCTCGAGCGGGCTCTGATCGCCGGTCACGACGTGGTGCTTCTCGGTGAGCGAGGCCAAGGCAAGACGCGTCTGCTGCGCACCATGGTGGGTCTCCTGGACGAGTGGACGCCGGTCATCGACGGCAGCGAACTCGGCGAGCACCCCTTCGAGCCGATCACCCACGGCTCGCAGCGCCGGGCCGCCGAACTCGGCGACGACCTGCCGGTCAGTTGGCGGCACCGCGATGATCGGTACGCCGAGAAGCTCGCCACCCCCGACACCAGCGTCGCCGACCTGATCGGTGACGTCGACCCGATGAAGGTGGCCGAGGGCCGCTCGCTCGGCGACCCCGAGACCATCCACTTCGGCCTGATCCCGCGCAGCCACCGCGGCATCGTCGCCATCAACGAATTGCCCGACCTCGCCGAGCGGATCCAGGTCGCGATGCTCAACGTGATGGAGGAGCGCGACATCCAGATCCGGGGCTACGTGGTCCGGCTGCCGCTCGATGTCCTGGTGGTCGCCAGCGCCAACCCCGAGGACTACACCAACCGTGGGCGGATCATCACCCCGCTCAAGGACCGCTTCGGCGCCGAGATCCGCACCCACTACCCGATCGAACTCGCCGACGAGGTCGCCGTCATCCGGCAAGAGGCTCACCTGCCCGCCGACATGGTCGAGGTCCCCGACTACCTCGTGGAGATCCTCGCCCGGTTCACCGGTCACCTGCGCGGATCCAACGCCGTCGACCAGCGTTCGGGTGTCAGCGCCCGCTTCGCGATCGCCGGCGCCGAAACGATCGCCGCGGCCGCGATCCACCGAGCCACGAGTCGCGGCGAGGACGCCGCGGTGGCCCGCGTCGTCGACCTCGAGACCGCCATCGACGTGCTGGGCGGCAAGATCGAGTTCGAGTCGGGCGAGGAGGGTCGCGAGGTCGAGGTGCTGACCCACCTGCTGCGCACCGCCACCGCCGAGACCGTGCGCGAGCACTTCCGAGGCCTGGACTTCGGGCTCCTGGTCGAGGCGATCGAGAACGGCATGATGGTGACCACCGGTGAGCAGGTGACCGCCCGCGAGTTCCTCACCGGCCTCCCGGTGCTGGGCGAGTCCGAACTCTATGACCAGGTCTGTGACCGGCTCGGGGCCGGCAACGACGGTCAGCGTGCCGGTGCCATCGAACTCGCCCTCGAAGGGCTCTATCTGGCACGCAGGATCAGCAAGGAGTCCGGGGGCGGCGAAACCGTCTATGGCTAACATCCACACCTCCCGTCGAGGTTCGCGCTATGGCCGCTACCA
>JBFIDC010000269.1:0-4470 GCA_041581495.1 Nocardioides sp.
ACCACGTAGTCATCGGCGCCTGAGGCGAACCCTGACAGGCGTTCGTGGGTGGCATCCAGCGCGGTCAGGAACAGCACCGGCGCGTGCTGCCCGGCGGACTTCAGCGCGGCCACCACGTCCCGCCCGTCAGCGTCGGGGAGCCCGATGTCCATCACGATCACGTCGATGGGCGCATCGGCTCCGAAGAGGGTGAGGGCTTCGCGCCCGTCGTGGGCGCTGATGACCTGATGCCCGGCCTCCTTGAGGCCACGCGCCAGCACCTTGCGGATGGGTGCTTGGTCTTCGCAGACGCCGACGGTGAGCATGAGGACCTCCTTCACTCACCATTGTTGCTGGAGGTGGAGGTGACTTGGTCCGCCCAGGCGGCGCGGGCCCCCGAATCGCCGACCCGATAGACCTGCACTGCCGCCGCGAGCGAGGCGATGACGGCCAAGGTCGCGATGATGGTGGGCAGGCTGCGCAGTTGGGGCACCGGCTTGTTCTGGCTCTGGCGTCGGGCCAGCCAGACCAGAGCCGCGCTGAAGACCAAGAGCGGAACGGCAAACAGGATCAACTGATCACCCAGGCTTGCGTGCTTGCCGGGGTCACCCACGTGCTTCTCGAGTGCCTCCCCGCTGGACGTGGCGACCGGCACCAGTGCGGTGGCGATCGCTGCAGCCGCGACGACGAGGGGACCAACCGAGACCCTCCACGCCGGTCGCACCACGATCGCGATGGTGCCCAGGATGGCGAGTGGCAGCAACACCACCACGGCGTGCACCACGAGCGGGTGGATGGGGACTCCGTTGATGAGGTCGAACATGGTGCTCCTTCGTTGGTGGTTCGATACGGATAACCCTCGGGTCGATCAGCCCAATGTTGCGAGCAGGGCGCTCAGGGCCTGTTCTTCTTGTGCCTGGCTCGGACTCGGTGCGCGCACCGCACTCAGGGCCGGGTCGATCTGTTGGTCGATGAAAGTCCAGGCCGCGCAATCGAGAGGCCGCAGCGTGGACTCGTCGGTGTCCCAGGCGGTCTCCAACTCGGTGATCCGCAGCCCTGCAGCGGTCTGATCGCCCTGTCGGACCAGAGCCAGGGTGTCGCTGGCGATGGTGCGGTAGACGGCGACTCTGGCCGCAGGGAAGTGCTCGGCGGTGAGCCTGCTGGCCTGGACTTGGTTCACGCTCCCGATGGAGCACGTCGGGGCGACGCCTTCCTCGGCGCTGAGCGCGTTGACGTGTGGCTGCTGGTTGGCCCACGCAAGCAGCGCAACTGTGGCTACCGCTGCGGTGCCCAGGGCCGCAAGGGCCGTTCTCTCTCGCCGCGGATCGGTCGCTTCGAGCGCAGCGATGAACTCGGCGGGCTCGTTCTCGATGACGTCGGAGCGGGTCACGGTGAGGAAGATGACGGTCGCCAAGATGGCCGAGAGGAACACCACGCTCGTGGCGAAGGTGCCCAGCCCGAGTCCCTGCTCGGAGCGGGGGCTGGCCAGCCAGTCGCCGATGTTGGCGCCGAGGGGACGGGTCAAGATGTAGGCGACCCAGAAGGCGAGCACCGGGTTGGCTCCATAGCGCCACAGGCCCGTGACCACGGCGATCAAGGTGAGCGGCAACAACACCGACGTGCCTGGGCCCCAACCGGTCAGCTCCAGCGTCCAGTCGCCGGTTGCGGTGCCGAGAGCGAAGGTGACCAGGACGGCCAGCCAGTAGAAGCCCTCACGGGGCAGAGTCACGATGCTGTGGATGGACAGGGTGCGTTCACGGACGTACCAGATGCCGAACACGCCGGCGAGCAGCAGCGAAAAGACGGTGGTGCTGATCCACAGCGGGACGCCGACTTGGTCGGTGAGGATGTCGGTGTAGAGCGTGCCGGTGACACTGACCACCACGACGGTGAGCCAATACGGGAACGGGGCATAGGCGCCCAGGCGCATCTGGACCGTGAGCACGGTGACGAACAGGGCGGTGAAGATGACCGCCGTCGGCACGAGCCCGACACCGAGAGTCACGTTGACCCAGTCGGCGAAACTCTCACCCACGGTGGTGCAGAGGATCTTGATCACCCAGAACCACACGGTGACTTCTGGGACCTTGTTGAGCAACTGCCGTGCGCGCGGCACGGTCTCGCTCTGGGGCATGACGCAACCATGGTGGTGCGCGCCTGCACGCAACCTGATCAGCGCGATCGGTCACCGGCGATCAGGCCGACGGAGGTGATCGCGCCTAATCTTCTGCCGTGATCGATCCCGACGACCTGGCCGCGACCCTGCGGGTGCTCGGGCAATTGCACGAGGTGCCGGAGGACGACCCGGCACACATCGAGGTCAAGCGCGCCGCCTCGCACATGTACAAGGCCCTCAAACGTGACCGGCGGGCCGCGAAGCGTCAGGCCGAACTCGCTCACGACCGCGCCGTCACCGAGTCGACGGCGACCGGTTCGGCGCTGCGCATCGACGACGAGACCCTCGGCATCCCGTTGGTCTCACAGGCCGAGGGCGCGTTCGCCGGCGAGTTGATCAACCCCCGGGGCTGCTACATCTGCAAGAACGACTTCACGCTGGTCGACGCGTTCTATCACTGGCTCTGCCCGACCTGCGCCGCGATGTCGCACGCCAAACGGGACCAAGGCACCGACCTGACCGGCAAGCGCGCACTGCTCACCGGCGGGCGCGCCAAGATCGGCATGTACATCGCACTGCGGTTGCTGCGCGATGGCGCACACACCACGATCACCACTCGCTTCCCGCACGACGCCGTCCGCCGGTTCGCGGCACTCGACGACAGTGACCAGTGGATCGATCGACTCAAGGTGGTCGGCATCGACCTGCGGGACCCGACCCAGGTGATCGCGCTGGCCGACGACGTGGCCGCCGATGGGCCACTCGACGTTTTGATCAACAACGCCTGTCAGACGGTGCGCCGCTCGCCCGGTGCCTATTCGCGGCTGGTCGAGGCCGAGTCCGCGCCGTTGCCGCTGGATGTGAGGTTGCCCGAGATGGTGACCTTCGACCGCGTCTCCGAGGCCCACCCCGCCGCCATCGCCGGGGCCCTGGCCGCGGACGCGGTCGCGCGCCACGAGGGGGAATCGCAGGCCCAGGCTGCCGCCGCCCACACGGCGGCCACGCTGACCGCACTGGCGTTGCGCGCCGGCAACGCCTCCCTCGACGCGCACCTGGCCGGCACCGCCGTCGACGCCGGCGGTTTGCTGCCCGATGTCGCGACCAGCAACTCGTGGACCCAGACCGTCGACGAGGTCGACCCGCTGGAACTCCTCGAGGTGCAACTGTGCAACTCGGTGGCGCCGTTCCTGCTGGTCTCGCGGCTGCGCCCGGCGCTGGCCGAGGCCGCGCGACGGGCGACGTCGGGCCGGGCCCACGTCGTCAACGTCTCGGCCATGGAGGGCCAGTTCTCGCGCCGCTACAAGGGGGCCGGCCACCCGCACACCAACATGGCCAAGGCCGCTCTCAACATGATGACCCGGACCAGTTCGACCGAGATGTTCGAGACCGACCGGATCCTCATGAACGCCGTCGACACGGGCTGGATCACCGACGAGCGTCCGCACCAGGACAAGCTGCGGATCGCCGCCGACGGCTGGCACGCGCCGCTGGACCTCGTCGACGGCGCCGCGCGGGTCTATGACCCGGTGGTGCAGGGCGAGGCCGGCACGGACCTGTATGGCCACTTCCTCAAGGACTACGTTCCGAGCCCGTGGTGAGCCACGACCTGCGGGTGTTCCGGCTCGAACAGATGACGCTGTTCGATCTGCCGCCGGCCGACGTCGTGTCCGTGGCCGCCGACCTCGGGCTGTCCTGGGTCGGGCTGTGGGTGACGCCGGGGTTGCCGGGCACGGTCAGCGTCGATCAGGGGAATGTGGCCGGGGTGGTCTCGCGACTCGACGAGACCGGCGTCGCGGTTGACACGGTCGAACTACTCGATCTCCGGCCCGACCCGCGTGAGTTCGAGCGGGCGCTGGACCTCGCTGCTCGGATCGGGGCCCGCACCGCCGTGGCGATCCACGCCGACGGGACCTCGACCGACGAGGCCGCGCAGCGGCTCGGCGCGCTGTGTGAACTCGCGGCGTCGTACGGCATCGGTGTGGCGATCGAACCCATCGCCATGGGCACCACCCGCACCATCGCCGAGGGCGTGGCGCTGGTGGAGGCGAGCGGAGCCATGAACGCCGGGCTCGTGGTCGACCTGCTGCACCTGGTGCGGACGGGGCAGCGACCGCGGGACCTCGAGGCGGTCGAATCGCGGCACCTGTTCTCGTTCCAGGTCTGCGACGGCCCAGCCGAGCCGGGCTCCTTCGAGGAGCAGTTGGACGAAGCGATGTCGAACCGTCTGGTGCCCGGGGCCGGCGACTTCCCCATCGTCGAGTTCTTGTCGCGGCGACCCGAGCAGTGCCTGGTCGGCTTGGAGGTCCCTCAGCGCTCGCGTTTCGACGCCGGTCTCGGGCACCTCGAACGCACCCGGACCGTGCTCGACTCGGCCC
>JBFIDC010000270.1:0-4440 GCA_041581495.1 Nocardioides sp.
CGCGCCGACTCCGGGATGCTGGCCGCTCTCCACGCTCTCGCGGCCCTGGCCGAGACCGACCGGCCACTCTCGGACCTGCTCGCCAGTTTCGACCCCTACCCGGTCAGCGGCGAGATCAACAGCGAGGTCGCCGACCAGCAGGCGGTGATCGCCGAGATCGAGGGGCTCTACGCCGGCCGGGACTCGGTCACCGTCGATCGGCTCGATGGGTTGAGCGTCGCGCACGACGACTGGACCTTCAATGTGCGACCCTCCAACACTGAGCCGTTGTTGCGGCTCAACGCCGAAGGCCGTGACCACGACACCATGACCCGTGTGCGCGACGAAGTGCTCGCACTGATCCGAAGGGACCGCTGATGACGCCACCCCCCATGAACCTCTCCGACGACCTGCTCGCCGTGATCGTCTGCCCGGACTGCCACGGCGACCTGGTGGGTGTCGAGACGCCTGAGGGTGGCGAACTGGTGTGCCAGGGCTGTGGTCTGGCCTACCCGGTTCGCGACGACATCCCGGTGCTCTTGGTCGACGAGGCTCGCAAGCCAGGCTGAGGGCGTCGTGACGACCTGGTTCGATGAGTCGCGTCTCGACGACGAGGCTTCCCTCGCCACCCGTGACCGTGAGTTGCGTTGGCTCGCCGAGTCGGGCGCGCGGGTGCGCCATGAGTCCGGCGAGGCCACGGCCGCCAACCTCGAGGCCGTCGCTCGTGCGCACGACTTGGCACGACCCCGAGCGGTGATCGCCGCCGGGCCGGACTCGCGACTCCTGCGTGCGGTTCTCGAGCCCTGGTGTCCCGTCCCGTTCGTGGCGTGGCCCGGGGCAGCGCTGCCGGGCTGGGCGGGCAGCCTGGATCTGGTTGTCGTGCTCTCGCCCGATGGGTCGGATGTCGGCACCGCGTCGGCCGTGGCCGAGGCGGTACGCCGCGGATGCCAGGTCGTGGTGGCGTGCGCGCCGAACTCGATGGTCGCCGATCATGCGGCCGGTCGCTGGAGCACGATCCTTCCCTGCAGCAGCGGAGATCAACTCGCCACCGCCGTGGTCATGTTGACCTACCTCCACGAGGTGAGCCTGGGCCCGGCCACCGACGCCGACCAGGTCGCCCAAGCCCTCGACAACGTCGCCGTCGCCTGCTCCCCGCACCGTGACCTGGCGGTCAACCCGGCCAAGATGCTGGCCATCGCTCTTGCCGACTCCACCCCCGTGGTCTGGGGCGGGTCGGTCCTGGCGGCCCGGGCGGCGCGGCGCGTCGCGGAGTCGATCCGGCGGGCCAGCGGTCGAACCGCGCTCGCCGGCGACGCCGACCATCTCCTGCCGGTGATCGAGGCTGCCAGCCCGCGAGACGTCTTCGATGACCCCTTCGCCGACGCCACCACCGAGCGTCGGCCCATGTTGTTGGTGCTCGATGACGGTGCCGAGGATCCGGCGATCCGGGAGCAGCGCGGGCGACTGCTCGCGGCCGCGGCCCAACGCGGTGTCCGGGTCGAGACGGTGGAGGCCGAGGAGGCCAGCGAGGTCGCGCGCTACGCCTCGTTGATGCTCACCGGCACCTATGCCTCGGCCTACCTGGGACTCGGACTCGTCGGCCTGTGACGAGGCCGCTCGGCTGCGGTCCTCTGCCGACACTTCTCCGGCAGCAGATAACCTCTCGCCCATGAGGTTCGGCGCCGTTCAGGCCATGCTGTGAGTGCCGGCCTTTTCGGCCTGCTCGACGACATCGCCGCTCTGGCCCGACTCGCGGCGGCCTCGGTCGACGACGTGGGCGCGGCGGCCGGACGTGCCAGCGCCAAGGCGGCCGGTGTGGTCATCGACGACACCGCTGTGACCCCGCAATACGTCCAGGGAGTCACCGCCGAACGCGAGTTGCCGATCATCCGCAGGATCGCCCGCGGCTCGATTCGCAACAAGTTGATCTTCATCCTTCCGGCCGCGCTCCTGCTCAGTGAGTTCCTGCCGTGGCTGTTGACGCCCCTGCTGATGTGCGGGGGGCTCTATCTCTCCTATGAGGGCGCCGAGAAGATCTGGGAGCGGCTGCGCGGCCACGAGGAACACCGACCGGTGGCCACCGAGGCGGGTGTGAGCGGCGCACAGGCCGAGGCCCACATGGTCTCGGGAGCGGTGCGCACCGACTTCATCCTCTCCGCCGAGATCATGGTGATCGCGCTCAACCAGGTCACCGACCAGTCGCTGATCCCACGCGCGATCATCTTGGTGGTCGTGGCACTCGGCATCACGGCGCTGGTCTATGGCGTGGTGGCCCTGATCGTGAAGATGGACGATGTCGGCCTCAGCCTGAGTCAGCGACGCTCGCCGGCAGCCCAGCGCCTCGGACTCGGACTCGTCCGGGGGATGCCCAGATTGCTCGCGGTCATCTCCACAGTCGGCGTCGTCGCGATGCTCTGGGTCGGCGGGCACATTCTCCTCGTCGGCGTCGATGACCTCGGGTGGCACGCGCTCTATGACCAGGTCCACCATGCTGAGGAGGCCGTGCATGACGCCCTCGGCGCGCTCGGTGGTGCGGGCGGCTGGCTGACCAACACCTTCGCCTCGGCCGTGATCGGGATGCTGGTCGGGGCCGTGGTGGTCCTCCTCATGCACGCTCTGCCGTTCGGTGCCCAGGGTCACGGCGGGGGTCGCGATGGTGGTCACGGCGGTGGTCGCGACGGGGGCCACGACGACAGCCCCGACGAGGGTCACGATGGTGGTATCGAGGATTCTTCGGTTCCGGAGCAGCAGATCTAACCTCGTCACAACGCATCGTCGTACGACAAGGGAGAACGAACCGATGGACTTCAAGGTCGCCGATCTGAACCTGGCTGACTTCGGCCGCACCGAGATCACCCTCGCCGAGCATGAAATGCCCGGTTTGATGGCGATGCGCGAGCGCTACTCCGAGAGCAAGCCCCTCGCGGGCGCCAAGATCGCCGGTTCGCTGCACATGACCGTGCAGACGGCGGTCCTCATCGAGACCCTGGTGGCCCTCGGCGCCGAGGTCCGCTGGGCCTCCTGCAACATCTTCTCGACCCAGGACCACGCAGCCGCGGCCACCGTCGTCGGCCCGAACGGCACCGTCGAGAACCCCGCCGGCGTCCCCGTGTTCGCCTGGAAGGGCGAGACGCTCGAGGAGTACTGGGAGTGCACCCAGCAGATCCTCATGTGGCCGAACGGCGAGTTCGCCAACATGATCCTCGACGATGGCGGCGACGCCACCATGCTGCTTCACCTCGGCCTCGACATGGAGAAGAGCGGCGTGGCCCCCGACCCGGCCACAGCCAAGAGCGTCGAGCAGAAGGTCGTCTTCGAGGTGCTCAACGCATCGCTGGCCCAGAGCACCGACCGCTGGACCAACATCGCCAGCGCGATCCGCGGTGTCACCGAAGAGACCACGACCGGCGTGCTGCGCCTCTACGACATGATGAAGGAAGGCTCGCTGCT
Source organism: Nocardioides sp. (assembly GCA_041581495.1). Lineage (GTDB taxonomy): Bacteria > Actinomycetota > Actinomycetes > Propionibacteriales > Nocardioidaceae > Nocardioides. The sequence continues at coordinate 3,430 of JBFIDC010000270.1, forward strand.
CTTCCCGGCCATCAACGTCAACGACTCGGTCACCAAGTCCAAGTTCGACAACAAGTACGGCTGCCGCCACTCGCTGATCGATGGCATCAACCGCGCCACCGACGTCCTCATCGGCGGCAAGGTCGCGGTCGTGTGTGGCTACGGTGACGTCGGCAAGGGTTGCGCGGAGTCGCTGCGCGGCCAGGGCGCTCGCGTCATCATCACCGAGATCGACCCGATCTGCGCCCTGCAGGCCGCGATGGACGGCTACCAGGTCGACACTCTCGAGAACTCCCTCTCCGTCGCGGACATCGTGATCACCGCGACCGGCAACAAGGACGTCGTCTCGGTCGACCAGATGTCCCGGATGAAGCACAACGCGATCCTGGGCAACATCGGTCACTTCGACAACGAGATCGACATGGCCGGCCTCGAGGGCGTGGCGTCGCGCAAGAACGTCAAGCCGCAGGTCGATGTCTGGACCTTCCCCGCCGGCAACGCGATCATCGTGCTCTCCGAGGGCCGTCTGATGAACCTCGGCAACGCGACCGGTCACCCCTCCTTCGTGATGTCGAACTCCTTCACCAACCAGGTCCTGGCGCAGATCGAGATCTTCACCAAGCCCGAGGAGTACCCGGTCGGCGTCTACGTGCTCCCCAAGCACCTCGACGAAGAGGTCGCCCGACTTCACCTGGACGCGCTCGGCGTCAACCTGACCGAGTTGACCGGTGATCAGGCCGCCTACCTCGGTGTCGACGTCGCAGGCCCGTACAAGTCGGACCACTACCGCTACTGATTCTCTACCCCCGCGAACTTCGGCCCCGAACCCACGACGACGCTCGCTCCGCTTCGCGGGCTTCGCAGTCGTCGCGGCCACCGGGGCCGATCGCGGGGCGCGCTCGCTATCGCTCGCAATCGCTCGCCTTGGTCGCTTCGCTCCCTGGCTCGCATCGGGAGCGAGTCCACGACGACGCTCGCTCCGCTTCGCGGGCTTCGCAGTCGTCGCGGCCACCGGGGCCGATCGCGGGGCGC
>JBFIDC010000271.1:0-4358 GCA_041581495.1 Nocardioides sp.
ATCAGCGTATCGATGTCGATGGAAGATCCAGGTGCTTTGGCGGCACCGCCGACCACGATCCGTTCATCGGATCGGTGATCGACCATGGCCTCGACCAGTGCGTCGACAACCGCGGTCGTCGGCGGGTCTGTGGGCTGCAAGGCACGCAGACCGGTCACCGCCTCGGAGATGATCTTTCCGATGGCCGCGCGCCCGAGGGTGCCGCGCAACTCAGCCAGCCGCTCATCGGTGAGGACCTCGGCGCCGAGTTCGACCACCAACTGCTCCACCCGACCCGAGCTCAGGATCAGCACGACCATCAGCCGGCCCGGGGAGAGTGCGATCAGTTCGACGTGCCGCACTGTCGACCGCGACAGCGTGGGGTACTGCACGACAGCCACCTGGCGCGTCAGTTGCGAGAGCAGGCGAACCGAGCGCGCCACGACATCGTCGAGGTCGACGGCGCCGTCGAGGAAGGTCGAGACCGCGCGCCTCTCGGCCGCACTCATCGGCTTGACCGTCGTGAGTCGATCCACGAAGAGGCGATAGCCCTTGTCGGTGGGCACCCGGCCGGCACTGGTGTGCGGTTGGGCGATGTATCCCTCGTCCTCCAGGGCGGCCATGTCGTTGCGAACAGTGGCGGGCGAGACGCCCAGACCGTGGCGTTCGACCAATGCCTTGGAGCCCACCGGCTCGTCGGTTGCGACGTAGTCCTCAACGATCGCGCGCAGAACGGCCAGTTTCCGATCCTCCTGCATGCTCACCGTCCTCCATGGGAAATTCGTCTTGGCACTCTAGTTATTGGAGTGCCAATCCTACGACGTAGGCTCCAAGTCGTGCCCTTCGCCGAGATTGCCGACCGCGTCTGGGTTGCCAGATATGACTGGTTCGACGTCAACGTCACCCTCATCGGCGGGGACGACGGCCTCGTGGTCGTCGACACCCACGCCTCCGCCAAGGCCGCTCGCGCGGTGATCGAGGACATCGTTCGACTCGGTGTCGGTGAGGTTCGGGCGGTCGTCAACACCCACGAGCACTTCGACCACACCTTCGGCAACGGCGCGTTCCGCAGCGCCTACGGCGCGATCCCCATCCACGCGCACGAGACGGCCGCCGAGCACACGGTGTCCTCCGGCGAGGACCGCAAAGCGCGCTACGACGAGGACGCCAATCGCGCGGATCCACACCGCGAGGAGGTCCAGAGCACCGAGATCGTCCCCGCTGACCGAAGCTTCTCATCAGCGATCTCGCTCGACCTCGGAGGCCGCCAGATCGAACTGGTCCACCCGGGACGCGGCCACACCGCCGGCGACCTCATCGTGCGGGTGCCTGACGCCGACGTGGTCCTGGCGGGAGACCTGGTCGAGGAATCCCAGTTGCGGCAGAGCGTTCCCGGATTCGGTGAGGACTGCTATCCGATGGAGTGGCCCCTCAGCCTCGACATCGTGCTCGGGTTGACCACCGCCGCCAGCATCGTGGTCCCGGGCCACGGAGCGACCGTGAACCGTGACTTCGTCGAGGATCAACGCAACACCATCGGGATCGTCGCCGAGACCATCCGCGATCTCGCCACCCGCGGGATCCCGGTCGAGGAGGCGCTGGACGCCGCCGAATGGCCCTACCCGCGCGAAGAACTCGTCTCGGCGGTCCGCCGTGGCTACGAGCACCTGCCCCGGTCCCAGAAGAGGCTCCCCCTCGTCTGAGCGACTGCGTCAAGACTCACACGACAGTCGTGGGTGCGCCCGGCGTGGCAGGCGGCCACCGCCTCGCTCACCCACCTAGCGTTGACGCGTGGCAGATCGATACGGCTCCGACGTGCTTGCTGGCGACTGGCGCGCCCCCAAGCGCGGACGGGCTGTGGAGGCGCCGGCCGAGATCGGCGCCGTCGTCGAGGAGGTCACCACCGATTGGTGCGGTGAGATCGTCGCCGTCGATCGGGATCTGCACACGCTGACCCTGGAGGATCGCCGCGGTCGGCGACGCACCTTCCCGCTCGGCCCCGGCTTCCTGCTCGAGGGCCGCCCGGTGATCCTCGCGGCCCCCAAGAAGGCGGGCCCGGCGACGCCCACTCGCACCGCGTCTGGTTCGGTCGCGGTCTCCGGCGCTAAGGCCCGGGTCGCCCGCGCCAGCCGCATCTTTGTCGAAGGACGACACGATGCCGAACTCGTGGAGAAGGTGTGGGGCGAGGATCTGCGGATCGAGGGTGTGGTCGTGGAATACCTGGGCGGCATCGACGACCTCGCCGGCCACCTGCGCGACTTCCGCCCCGGCCCGCAGCGACGAGTCGGAGTCCTGGTCGACCACCTGGTGAAGGGCTCGAAGGAGAGCCGCATCGCCGAGGAGATCGGCCGGTCACCCCTCGCCGCGAACGTGCTGATCGTCGGCCATCCCTACGTCGACGTGTGGCAGGCAGTCAAACCCGACCGGATCGGATTGAGTGCCTGGCCACAGGTGCCGCGTTCGGTGGAGTGGAAGGTCGGGATCTGCCAGCACCTCGGCTGGCCGCATGCCGACCAGGCGGACATCGCGCGAGCGTGGCGGCAGATTCTGGGGCGGGTGAACTCCTACGACGACCTGGAGCCCGAGCTCCTCGGTCGCGTCGAAGAACTGATCGACTTCGTCACCTCATAGGCAACGAACCGACGTCGTCAGCTCCTGAGGATGTAGCCGTTGGCGTCGCGAGTGTCGTCCTTGACCAGGATCATGATCCCGTCGATGAACGGCCAGATCGCTCCGATCCCGCAGGTGAAGATCGTCACCAGCAACTGCCAGACACCGGTCTTGGAGTCACCGATATAGAACCGTCCGATGCCGAGCGGGATGAGGATCTGCAGCAGGCCGGCGATGAGCTTGCTCTTGTCGGAGTAGGGAATGCCGGTGGCCGGGTGGATCCCGTACGGCGCCGCGGCGCTCACCCCATAGGCGCCGGGCGCGGCTTGCGGGTAGTCCGGTGCCGGTGCCTGATAGCCCGGGTTCGGTGCCCCGTAGGGAGGGGGCGGCGGGGGCGGCGGTGCCTGGCTGTAGGGAGGCGGCGGGGGCGGGTCGCTCGGCGGCGGTGCCGCCGATCCGCCCTCGGGGCCGGGCTGCTGTGGTTCTGGGGTTCCGTCAGTCATGGGCTCACCCTAGGCGCCCGACAGCCTGATTCGGCCGCCATCCAGGGTGGGACCAGGGTCGGCTCAGGGGACACTCAGGGGACCACTCACGAAACCAGGTCGCGAACCACGGCGTCGGCCAGCAGCCGACCCTGCTTGGTCAGCAGCAATCGGTCGTCATCGAGGCGGACCAGGCCGCGGGCAACCTGTTCTGTGACCGCGACGCGCCCGTGGTCGTCCAAGGCCTCGATCGGGAGGCCCTCGCGCAACCGCAGTTCGAGCAGGACCCGTTCGACCCGTTGGGTCTCGGCGCTCAGGACCTCGTGATCCTGAGCCGGACTCTCCCCCGCCGCGATCCGGTCGGCATAGGCGGCCGGATGCTTGAGGTTCCACCAGCGCACACCGCCGACGTGCGAGTGCGCACCGGGCCCCACTCCCCACCAGTCCCCGGCGGTCCAGTAGAGACGATTGTGCCGACAGGGCGCCGCGTCGCTCGAGGGGAAGTCCCGGGCCCAGTTCGACAGTTCGTACCACCCCAACCCGGCAGCCTCGAATCGCTCGTCGGCCAACAGATACTTGTCGGCCAGGTCGTCGTCGTCGGGCATCGCGATCTCACCGCGCCGCACCCGCCGGGCCAGCGCCGTCCCCGGTTCGACGATCAGGGAGTAGGCCGAGACGTGGTCGGGCTCGCACGCCAAGGCGGCGTCCAGGGATCGCTCCCAGTCGGCGGTGCTCTCCCCCGGCGTCCCATAGATCAAGTCGAGGCTGATCTGCTCGAAGCCGGCCTCGCGCGCCCAGGCGACCACCTCCGGCAGCCGCCTGGGATCGTGGGTGCGCTCCAAGACGGCCAGGACGTGATCGACCGCCGACTGCATGCCGAACGAGACCCGGTTGATCCCGCCCTCGCGCAATCGAGCGAGCGACTCGGCGTCGACGCTGTCGGGGTTGGCCTCCGTGGTGACCTCCGCATGCGGGCGCAACCCGAACTCGCTGCGGATCGCCTCGAGGATGCTCAGTTGGTCATCGGGCACGAGCAGCGTCGGGGTGCCACCACCGAAGAAGACGGTGTCGACCGGCAGGTCCCGGTCACCGAGCACCGATCGCGCACGACGCACCTCGGCGATCGCCGCCTGTGCGTACGTCGCTCGAGAGGCACCGGGCACCAGACCGGTCCCCAACTCCTCGGCGGTGTAGGTGTTGAAGTCGCAGTAGCCGCAGCGCGTCGCGCAGAACGGGACGTGCACGTACACACCGAACGGGCGGGACCCGATCCCGGCCAGCGCCGAA
>JBFIDC010000272.1:0-4352 GCA_041581495.1 Nocardioides sp.
CGGGCACACCGTCATCGAGGGCCGAGTTCGGGATCTCGTGAGTGACGGGGTCTTCGCCCACATAGGTGGTGCACAGTGGATTGCCGTACACATCGGTGGTGATCTCACCGAGGATGTCGTTGATGTGCCCCTGGAACCCCACTAGCGGGTAGTCCCCCACGTCCATGGTGCCGTTGGTGGGGGCGACGTCGGCGAAGACCGAGGCCTTCAAGGTGGAGTCCGGCAGCGGGTCGGGCTGGAGTTGGACCTGCACCTCGCCCGGGGCTTCGAGGGGGACGGTGAAGTGCTCGCCGTCGATCTTGTAGCCGTCGGCGATCACCGAGATCAGGTATCGCCCGTCAGGCAGGTCGATGGCGGCTCCGCCCGCGAAGTCGTTCTGATCACCTTGGGCATAGATCGGGCTGGGCTCCGGCACCTCCTTGATGGAGGGCCAGTCGCACGATCCCGGGTAGCCGGGGTCGGCCGTCGAACACCCGGTCCCGGGCTCGGCACTTCGTTGCGCCGTGGTGCCGGTGTTGTCCACGTTGATCAGCCACTGGAACTCGGTGATCGGATCGCCCTTGGTCACCCCGGCGCCGCCCAAGGCCCGGGGCTCGGTCCTGGCGGCACTGACCGCGATGCTCAGGCTGTTCGTGGTCACGGCACTGGCCGGCGCGGCGGTGATCCCGAGCGTCACTGCCGTGAGCGCGGAGGCCATCAGCGCCAACGCCACGCACACCGGACCCGTGCTGCGCACGCGCGAGGTGGTCCCGAAGCCGATCGTGGAGTTTCCGAGTATTCCCATCACGCCACCGCCCCCTTGTATTGGCAGTCCCGACGATCGACCTATCGGAGCACGCCAGGGAAGGCCGGCAGGCGGACTGTGCGGTGGCGGTCATGGCGGTGTCGCCTACCGGTCAGTGTCCTGACTCGAAACTGTCGGCGAGGTGTCAGGATGCCGTCATAGTTGACCGGCGGATCGGCGGTGGAGCCGTGCTATTCGCCCCACCCCATGGGGAAGACCTCGAACGGAGCAGCGAACGCCACTGCGAGCTCCTGCCCGGCCGACCGCGCCATCCCCTCGAGGAACTCGCGCGCATCGAAGTTCTCCCAGCCGAGCCCGTCGATATAGGCACGGTGCGCCTCGAGCGAGGCCACACCGGCGTCGAAGGTCTCGGTGGTGTCGACGGCATGGGTGGCCTGGGGCGACCCGAAGGCCCACACGGCCCGCACATCACCCCAGGGCTCCAGGCCGGACTCGACCTGCTCGGTGAAGATCCACCGGTTGCCCGCGTCCCGCACCGCATCCAGGACCGCCTTGCCCACGGCGATGTGGTCGGCCTGATTGAGGTTGACCCCGCCCCAGGTGTCGCGGAAGTTGCCGGTCAGCACGATGTCTGGTCGGTGCCGACGCACCGACGCGGCGATCTCACGCCGCAGGTTGACGCCGTACTCAAGAACCCCGTCGGGCAGACCGAGGAACTCGACCTGGTCGACGCCGACGATCCGCGCCGACTCGATCTGCTCCGCCTCACGAACCGCGCGGCTCTCGTCGGGGTGGAGTGCGTCGATCCCGGCCTCTCCGCTGGTGACCATGCAGTAGACGATCTGTTTGCCCTGACCGGTCCACCGCGCCACCGCCGCTGCCGCCCCGAACTCAAGATCGTCCGGGTGCGCAACGACGCACAGCATCCGTTCCCACGTCTCATCGAGCCTCTCGAGTGTCATGGCCGCCACCTTGCCACTGACCGAGCGGTTCGGGAACGACAACCGGCCCCGCCCCGGCCCTTCACAGCGACCGACGCATGATCAGTCGGGGCATCTTGCTCGCGACCGCATCGGTGGTGCCGATGACCTCGAATCCACACTTCTCGAACATCCGCCGGGTGCCCACGAAAGCCATGGTCAGGTCCATTCGCTTGTCACCGGGGTCCACGGGGTAGGCCTCGACCGCCGGGGCTCCGCGGCCGACGGCGTAGTGCACAGCCCCCTCGATCAGCGGCGTGGTGACCCCGCGCTTGCGGTGGCCACCTCGCACCACCAGGCAGATGATGCTCCACACGGGCACCTGATCGACCGGCCGGATCAACCGCGAGGCCGACAACCTCGAGTTGTCGGCGCGCGGCCCGACGCTGCACCAGCCGACCGGAACACCCTGGTCGTCATAGGCGAGGACCCCGGGTGGATTCTCGCGCTCGCACAGCGCACGCATCGCACGCTCTCGACTCCCGTGGCCCAGGTCTTGGATCTCGGCTGCCGTGAGGCGGTGCGACAGGCACCAGCAATGAGTCTCGCGGCGGTTCGGGTTGATGACGTCGGCGAAATCCTCGAAGCGATCCGGGGTCACCGGGTGAGTGGTGAAGGCCATGGACTCATCAAACCCGCAGCCACCGACACCGGCGCGGACGCTCAGCCGCGGACTCGACCGGGGACCGTGAAGGTGGAGCCAGCACTGGTGAGACTCAGGACGTCGGCCACCTTGGCGTTGTAGGAGGTCTGGTCGGTCGAGCAGAGCACCAATCGCACCGAATGGCCGCGCCGGAACTTGTGGGCGAAGCCGGCGAGTCGAATCTCGACCGGATCCCCGACCCGGTCGGCAGGGACCCGGACGGGCGAGATCAACCGGTGGATCAGCGTCGCCGTGCCGTCCGGGGCGACGTCATAGACCTTGGCGAAGAACACCATGTCCTGGCCGTTGCTGTTGGTGATCCGAAGCCGGGCACTCGGGATGCCGACCGAGATCAGGCGCTTCTTCAGCGGCGCCGAGGTGAAGGCAACGTGCTGTCCGGTCTGCTCGGTCGGCGGCGCATCGCCCAGGTAGGGGCTCGAGGCGGGTCCGGTGAAGTTCGAGGTCTCGGTGTAGGCCGCCGGGCTGCCCCCTGCCGGGTTGGTGAAAGTCGCGGTCGCGGCACTGACCGACTTGCCGGTCGTCAACTGGTCGCTGCCGGTGAGCCGGAAGGTGGTCGCCCCCTTGCGGGGAAAGCGCCGGGCGAGTCCGTACTGCTCGTCGTTGGGTCCCTTGCCCGCGTACTTCGTCCAGTCGCGGTAGTAGGTCAACGCGGGGCCGCGGCCTCCCTTCTTGCCGCGCAGGAAGTGGTCCATCCAGCCCAGTGATCGCACCGTGAGATAGCAGCGATCCATCTGGCGAACTCCGCGCTCGGCCCCGTCATAGAGCTCGCACTCCCCCGGCTGCGAGACGTAGCCTCCGTGACCACCCGAGTTCCAGATCATCCCGACCGGGACCTTGCGGCGCTTGAGTTCGAGGTAGGTCGCGCTGGCGTCGTTCAGGTTGAACAAGGTGTCGCTCTGCCCCTGGACCAACAACACCGCCGCCTTGACCTTCGGCAAGAAGCTCGAGGCGGACGCGCGGGCGATCAGGCGTCGTGAGTCAGCGCTGGCATCACCTGTCGCGGTGAGCGAGTCGTAGGTGGCGCACAGCGGGAAGTAGTAGCCGGGACATGCGCCGGCGTTGGCGATCTCGACCGGATCGCCCGAGGCAGCCTTGGCCTCCGGGCAGCCGCCTCCCCCGCTCGCGGGCTGGGAGTTGCCGAGCGCATAGAACAGCGAGGTCCACTGCTGCTTGAAGACGCCCTGCGTGTGGAGGGCATGGGTGAGACCGGTCTTGTCGCCGGGAGCGACCCAGTTGTTCGGGTCGAGGGAGTACTGGAGGCTGTTCCAGGTTCGTCCCACGACGCTGGCGCGGATCCGCTTGTCGCTGCCGGCCAAGGGCAACTGGATCCCCCCGCCGTAGGAGCCTCCGATCGTGCCCACCACGACCCCACGTCTGTCGCGAAGGACGTCACGGCGTGGTTCGAGCAGTTTGTCGATGAGTTGCTTGGCGCTCTTGACGTCGTAGTCGGCGGACTGGAGCGTGACGCAACCGCCGCTGTCGCCGAACCCGGACGAGGTGTAGGTGAGCACGGTGTATCCATGCGCAGCGAAGAACCGGGCGGTGTTGACGACCTCGGGTGAGTCCTTGGTCAACCCGAAACCGTGCGTCATCACGATGGCGGGCTGCGGGTGCTTGCGGGTGGCGTTGCCCGGCAGGTACAGCCTGGTGTCGATGCCGATCTTGATGTCGTCGTTGGGACCCGTGGTCACCGGGACGATGCGCTGTTTGGTCTTCCACTTGTGGCGTCCGCGAACGCTCTTGACGTGGTCGCTGCGCGCACTCGAGCGTCCGACCATATGACTGGACGGCTGAGCGGATGACGCCGCTCCCAGACCTGGCGAGGGGGTCCCGACCGCGGTACCCGGGGCAGAACCCAGGCCACCTAGCAGCAAAGCCCCGCCGACAACCAGACCGATCCCCCGTGATGCACGCATCTGCGTAGGTTAGGTCACCCGCGCGGCGGCGGTGCTGAAGTGACCCA
>JBFIDC010000273.1:0-4342 GCA_041581495.1 Nocardioides sp.
CCGTCCTCGCGGCGGTCGGGCCGATGCAGTTCGAGGTCGTCGAGGACCGGATGACCAACGAGTTCAACTCCCCGATCCGACTCAGCCGCCTCGACTACTCGGTCGCGCGGCGCACCGACGCTGCCGGCGCCGCGGCGCTGGCGGGGATCCGCGGTGTCGAGGTCCTCGCGCGCAGCGACGGCACGCACCTGGCCATCTTCGTCAACGAGTGGCGCGCCACCGCCACCGCACGCGATCACCCCGACGTGCTGCTCGAGGCCCTGCCGGCCGGCGGGAGCTGACGCTCATCTGCCGACCCCTTGTGGGTTGATCCGACCCCACTGAAGGGGTCGGTAGTTCGCGCAACGGGTTCAGAGTCGACTCAGGAAGTCGTCCTTGGCCGTGTTCTTGGCGATGCCAACGAGCATGAGCAGGGACTGCTGAAGCCACCCCATTGCGACGTAGACGATGACGGCGGCAACGATGCCGTACACCAAGACGAGCAAGGAGACCGCAGCGCCGAACTGGTCACCACCTGCGAAGCCCAGTGCTGCCGCACCCAACACGCCTAGGGCGATCACGGCCAGGGCCAGCCACTTGAGCAGCCCGATGACATAGACGAGTCGCGTGGCGCCTCCGGTGTTGACCGACCCACCTGCTTTGGCCATGTGGGGTCCTCCTCTGACACGTCGTGTCGGGTACTTCGACCCGGAATCTCGCACCATTGAACCGTCTGAAGGATTCAGCCGTCAGGCGAATCAGGCACATCAAGTCGGCCGGTCGCCTCGCCGTCGTCGGACTGATGGGAGCCCTCGACGCGCCCCGCCCGTGGTCGGAGGACAAAGGTTGTGGGACGAATTGTGAACCTCGCCCTGCGGCTCGGCCATCCACGATCTGCAGGCCGTGTTCAGGCACTACCGGAGCCGATGCGGCTCGCCCACCATCGAGTTCCGCGACGCCTCGCTGGTGAGCTAGCGGTCCGCGGCCGGGTCACGCCTACACGTTCTCTACACCTCGCGTGTACGATAGGTGTATGGCCAAGGTGCGGACGAACATCGAACTCGAAGACGAGTACGTCCGGGCGATCATGGACCGCTACGGAATCCACACCAAGACCGAGGCCGTGGACCTGGCGCTGCGTCACCTGGCGGGTCAACCGATGACACGTGAGCAGGCGCTGGCGATGCGGGGGGCGCGCGCGATGAACGAGGCTCCCGGAGACGCTGCCCCGCGCGGCGCGGCGTGATCCTGGCCGACACCTCGGCGTGGGTCGAGTTCGACCGGGCGACCGAGAGCGCAGCGGATCGGCGGCTGACCGAGTTGATCGCCGCCGATGGGCCGCTGATCGTCACCGAACCCGTGCTGATGGAGGTTCTCGCCGGGGCGCGCGACGACGCGCGGGAGGCAGATCTGCGGCGCCTGCTGCTGCGCTTCGACCTGGCGCCGTTCGACTCGGTCACCGACTTCGAGGCGGCCGCGAGGATCTATCGCCGCTGTCGGCAGGCAGGCGTCACCCCGCGCGGAATGGTCGACTGCATGATCGTCGCGGTCGCGCACCGCTGCGGTGCCACGTTGCTGTCTTGGGACGTCGACATGGATCGGCTCGCGGGAGTCATCGGCGTCGAACTCGACGAAGGGTCGCTGCGGGCTTGATCGCGCGTTGGCTCTGATCCGGTTCCGACCCCCAGGCATAGCCTGGGGCGATGCGACGACAGTTGGCGGCAGGTCTCGCGGCCGCCTGCCTGTTGCTGGGCGCTTGCTCCGGCGACGATCAGCCGTCAGCCGACAGCACCACGGACCCGACCGCCACCGCCTCCGCGTCAACACCGGCCGAGGCAGCCGCGCCGTCCGCGCTCCCGGTCAGCCATCCCACGCGCTGGCTGTGCCACCCCTCGAAGTCCAACGACCCGTGCGATGCACCGTTGACCACGACCGTCATCCGCGCCGACGGATCCAGGGTCGAGCGCAACCTGCCGACTGAGGCCGAACCGCCGATCGACTGCTTCTACGTCTACCCGACGGTCTCGGAGGCGACCAGCGACTACGCGCCGTTGAAGGTCACCCCGGCGCTGCGTGATGTGGCGGTGGCCCACGCGGCCGCGTTCTCCGGAACCTGTCAGGTCTTCGCTCCGGTCTATCGCCAGGGCACGGTCACCAAACTGATCAACGGGCGGCCGGGGACGCCGGAGAAGACCGAGCGCGCCTATGACGACGTGCGATCGGCGTTCCACGACTACCTCAACGGCGAGCCCGAGCGACGGTTCGTGCTGATGGGTCACTCCCAGGGGGCGTTCGTGCTCACCCGGCTGATCCAGGAGGAACTCGACGGCGATACGCCAGAGGCCGCCCGGCTCCGCGAGCGCCTCGTCTCGGCGTTGCTCATCGGCGCCGCTCCCAAGACGCCTCCCGGGCAACCCGTCGGCGGCGACCTGCAGCGGGTGCCGATCTGCACCGCGCCGGGGGAGCGGGGGTGCGTCGTGGCCTACAACAGCTATGCGAGTCGCCCCGGGCCGGAGGCGATCTTCGGCCGGACCGACCCCAACAAGGGGTTCGACGCCGTGTGCACCAACCCTGCCGAACTGACCGGCGCGAACGGCGACCTGCAACCGATGTATCCCGCCACGCGGGCGCCGAGTTTCGGGGGCCTCGGCGCCGACGTGGTGGACACGACGTTCGTCAGTCTTCCTGGCTACCTCACCGGACGATGCGAGTCCCGCGACGGGTTCGCCTGGCTCCGGATCGCGGTGCGCGAGAACCCCAACGATGTGCGGCCCGATGAGTTGGTCGAGCAACTCGGACCCGACTGGGGGCTGCACGCGATCGACGTCAGTCTCGCGTTGGGCAACCTGGTCGACCTCGTCAGGCAGCAGTCGGTGGCCTAGGCGGACGTCTCGTCGAGAACCGCCGACGGCCGGAAGCCTTTGAAGGTCAGCCAGAGGCCGAGCCCGAGCTCCCAGGCAGCAATCGGCAGCGCGAACGGGATGACGCCAGCGGACATGTCTTCCATGCCGCCGAAGGTGACGATCATGGCCTTGGTCGCCAGCAGAGGTGCGCCGATGAGCCCGAGGATCGGCAGGATCCGCGGGACGAGCCCAGCCCGATAGAGCATCGTGGCGAGGAACAGCGCGTTGAACGTCGCCATGACCCCGGGGCCGAAGAGGAACGTCCAATCCCGAACCGCTACCAAGGCGTGAGCGAGGGGGACCAGGCCGTCGGGGGAGTCGGGGCTGCCGCCGAGGTCCTGGCGCAGCGTGACCACCGAGAGGATGCTGACCACGCCGACCGAGATGAACCCGGCCTCGACGACGCGGGAGGACACGAACCCGAGCGCGGCCGTCTTGCTGATCCTGCGTGTCACTGGATACAGCGCCAGTGCGGTTGCGACGCCGGCGAACGCGGTGATGAGCTCGAAGACGCCGCCGAGCAACACCTGGTTGTCGTTGTCGCCGCCGCCGAGGACGAAGTCGGCGTGATCGGTGACCGGGCTCAACAGCCCGAGAGCCGGAATGGAGAAGGCAAATGTGATGAGGTAGGCGATGCCACCCCACAGTGCGACGCGGCGGGCGTTGTTCTTCATGAGTTGCTCCTGATGGTGAGGATGCGGACGCGGACCTTGTGAAGCTGCGGCATGAGCCCATAGATGACGATCGGGACGGCGATGGTGGCGAGCACGAAGGTCCGCAGCACGGCGGACATCGGGGCCAGCCAGTCGGACAGCGTCACGTTGATGACGGTCAACGTCGGGAAGACGCAGAGCCAGATCATCAGCGCGAGTTGATGCTTGGTCGGTGGTCCCGCCACGCGGGACTGCTGGTCGGACATGGGTTCTCTCTTTCGGTTGAGTTCAGGCCGGAAGGCCAGCGCGGAACGCAACGACTGCGTTCCGGACGTCTTCGTCGGTGAGGTCGTTGTTGATCGCGATCGCCGCGGCGGATCCCTCGCCGGCGGCGGTGATGACCTGGGCGCGCGGGTTCACCGCGTTGCCCGCCGCCCACACCCCGGCGACGGAGGTCTTGCCGGTGGGGTCGACGACCGCCCACCCCGTCGGGTCGCCCTCGGCGCCGAGGCTGACCAGGAAGTCGTTGTTGCCGACGAACGTCGGTCGCACGAACACCGCAGCCCTGGGCACCAGGCGTCCGTCGGCGAGTTCGACTCCGGTCAGTCGGTCGGCCTTGACGACGACCCGGGCCACGGGGTCTTCGACGATGCCGATGGCGCGGGCGGTCAACTGCTCGCGCTGCTCGTCGGTGATCGCGGTGGTGTGGGCGAAGAAGACGACGTCGTGGCTCCACTGCCGGATCAGCAACGCGTGTTGGACGGCCTGAGGGTGTCCGCCCAGCACCCCGAGCGGCTGGTCGCGGAC
>JBFIDC010000274.1:0-4340 GCA_041581495.1 Nocardioides sp.
CACCCCCGCCGCCGCCGAGGTACGACGCGGGGGGTCGCGCTGCGATCACGTGAGGCCAACCGGGTACGGCGGCGGTCGGCCCAGGCCGCGACGGTCGCATCCACATCGCGGGGCATCGTGACCAGCGGCGGGCCCTCGGGCAGGCCGTAGCGTGCGGCGATCACGCGTTGGTTGAAGTCGTCGACCTCGCGCCGCACCTCGGCCTCGCGGGTCAGGCCATCGAGTCGGTCGTCGAGGTCGGCATCCTCCTTGCGCAGTTGGATGCTGGCCGGGAGCACCACCACGTGCTCGCGCTCGATGAGTTTCTTGACCCACCAGTTGGGGTCGTGGGTCTCGCCGAGGTCAGGAATCGGCTTGCCGGCCCCCGGCAGATCATCGAAGTCGCCCCGGGCGATGGCCTGCTGGACCTGGAGGTCGACCCAGGTGTGCTGCTGTTCGATCCGGGCTCGGGCGGCAGCACGACTGGAGGCCGGGGTGGACGCCGGACTGCGCGGTTCGCGCTCCTCCACGTGGTCGCTCGGGCCCTCGCTCACGACCTCCAGGGTAGCCAGATCGTGGTCAGGACGTGGGGTCGTACGTCGCGGCCGTGGGGACCACGACGGTGTCGATGGGGTAGTCCGCCGGCGGCTTGCGAAGAGCCAGGACGAACGCCGCCACCAGTGCCGCGGCGGCGCAGATGGCCCAGACGGTGAGGTAGCCCGACAACGGGGACTCCCCTTCGTTGGGTCCCTCGAGAGACCCGGTGGCCGACAGGGCGATCGCGAAGATCGAGGAGGCGATGGCGCCGCCGACGGTCTTGGTGGCGTTGGTCATGCCCGTGGCGAACCCGGTGCGATCGGGCGGTGCGGCGGCAGCGGCGGCAGCGGGGAGCGCGGCGACCAGGGCGCCGGATCCGAGTCCAGCGATCGCCATGTTGATCAGCGCCTGGACCGTCGAGTCGTGGAAGGGCAACCACAACCCGTAGCCCAGGGAGACCAGCAGGGCCGAGAGCACCAGCGCGCCGCGGGCGCCGAGGGCGCGCGTGGTCAACGGGAGCGTGAAGGCGCCGATGGCCAAGAACACGACGTAGACACCGATGAGGCTGGAGACGAACGAGGCGTCGGCGCCCAGGCCGTAGCCCACGAGGTCCGGGTCGGTGCGAGCGAAGGTCGACAGGGGGATCTGGGCGCCCAACACCGACATGCCGAACAGGAACGCGGTCAACTGCACCGGCCACTGCCCCGGGGTCGCGAGCAGTCGCACGTCGATCATCGGCGCCGGATGGGTCCGCTCGTAGCGGACGAACGGAACGAACGCGAGTGCGCCCAGCAGGATCAGCAGCCACGGCAGCCCGGCGCCCGGGCCCTGGATGCGCACGGCGATGAGCCCGCCCATCACCAACCCGAGGGCCACGCTGACCAGGGCCAGGCCGCCCCAGTCATAGCCACCGGTGGCGTCGCCGGGGGCGTCCTCGATGCCGAACCAGATCACGAAGAAGACGGCCGAGACCACGATCGCGGGGAGGGCAAGCAGGGTGCCCATCGAGGTCGCCTCGACGAGCACGCCCGAGGTCAGTGCGCCGATGATGACGGAGAGTTCGAGAGCGCCGACCAGAATCGCCGCCCCGCGCCGGGTCAGCAGTCCCTGCCGGCCGGTGTCCTTGGTGCGCCGGTGGATGATCGCGACCTCCAACGGCAACCACACGACGTAGGCACCTTGCAGGGCCCAGCCGATCAGGAACGTGGTGAAGCCGGGCGCCACGACCAGCACCCACGAACCGACGGCGGTGACCGCGGTCGAGAGCAGCAGCACCCGCTTGTGCCCGACCAGGTCGCCGAGTCGCGCCAGCGGGGGAACCAGCAGCGCCGAGACGATCAGTTGGGCGGCCTCGAACCAGTTGACGTCGGCGTCGGTGATGTCGAGGTGGTCGGCGATGTCGCTGAAGATCGGGGTGTAGTAGCCCTGCAGCACCCCGCTGGCGACCTCGACGCAGACCAGGAAGCCGACGATCGCGACCAGCCCGTGAGCCGGTCTGATCGGCTGGCCCACGCCGGCCCCCGAACCCACCCGATCACTCACTGGATCACTCACCGGGTCATTCACCGGGTCATTCATCGGGGGAGCCTCTCGATCAGACGCCGGTACCAGCGGACGCCGTCGATGAAGGTGTCGACCTCGACGTGTTCGTCATAGGAGTGGATCGATTCGCGTTGCGCCTTGGTCATCCGGAACGGCGAGAACCGATAGACGCGATCACAGATGGCGGTGAAGTGGCGGGCGTCGGTGGCGGCCATCATCACGTACGGCGCGGTCGCCGCGTCGGGGAAGACCTCGCCGTTGGTGGCCTCCAGTAGTCCGAAGCCGGGGTCGTCGCTGGTCATCGGGGACACCGGGCTCGGCTCGTTGGCCTCGATCACGTTGATCGCGACCTCCTTGTCGTCGATCGCGATGCGCACGTGCTCGAGCACCGTCTCGACCGAGTCGCCGATCATGATCCGGATGTTGACCCCCGCCGTCGCCCGCGCCGCGATGACGTTGAGCGCGGGCGACCCGCTCAACGTGGTGATCGCGAACGTCGTGCGGGTCATGGCTGCCGTCTCGGGCCCGGCGAGCACCAACGCCCGCGGGAGGACCGGGCCCAGACGCCAGGCCTGGCTCATCAATGGCCGCATCGGCAGCGGGGCGTGCGGGGCGATCCGACGGAACATCTCGATGGTGGGCGCCGGCATCCGGGGTGGCATCGGGGCGTCGTCGAGGCGAGTGATCGCCCGGGCGAGTCTCGCGGTCGGGGCAAGGTGGGCCGGCGTCGAGGCGTGGCCGCCGGGGCCCTCGACGGTGAGTTCGAGTGAGGTCACGCCCTTCTCGGTGACGCCGATGACGCCGATGGGCGTGCGTACCCCGGGGAGGGCTTGGTGAGCGATCGCGCCACCCTCATCGACCACGACCCAGGGCCGGACCCCACGGCCGCGCAGCTCCTCGACCGCCTTCTCGGCGGCCTCGCCGAAGACCTCTTCGTCGCAGCCGAACGACAGCCAGACGTCCTGCGCCGGCGTGTGACCGTGCTCGAGCAGCAACTCAACCGCTTCGCAGATCGCCACCAGGGCGC
The DNA here is from genome assembly GCA_041581495.1 of Nocardioides sp. Lineage (GTDB taxonomy): Bacteria > Actinomycetota > Actinomycetes > Propionibacteriales > Nocardioidaceae > Nocardioides. The sequence goes on from JBFIDC010000274.1 coordinate 3,086, forward strand.
CCTTGTCGTCGAGGGTGCCGCGGCCCCAGATCGAGCCGTCGGCGAGTTCGCCGGAGAAGGCGGGGTAGCGCCAATCGCCCTCGACCGGCACCACGTCGATGTGGGCCATCAACACAACCGGCTTCTCGGCGCTCGCGCCGCGCCAGTGGAACAGCAACCCCTGGGTCTTGGCGGCGGTGTCGATGCGGGTGAGGTCGAGGTGCTCGTGGAGTAGAGGGAACTGCGCGGCGAGCTCCTCCACGAAGCCCGCGAACGAGGCCGTGTCGACCAGGTCGGGGTCGGGGTAGGAGACGGTCGGGATGCGCACCAGCGTCTGCAACTTCTGCACGACGCGGTTGCTGCTGGCGGATGAGGGTCCGGTCGGCGGGGCGGTCGGCGACATGATCGGAGGCTACTCGGCTGAGGGCGCCCAGCGACCGCGATGGATGACGTCATCGGCGGGCCTGCGTGCCCGACGGGTGGGCGAACCCTTCGCTCCCTCGGCCGGAGCGGGGTGCCCCAGGGTGATCGCGCCGATGGGATCGAACCGGTCGGGGATGGCGAAGGCCTCGCGGACCTTGGCCTCATGGGCGGGTGGGATGCCAAAGAAGCAGGCACCGAGTCCCTCGTCGACAGCGGTCTGCAGGATCAGCAGACTCGCCATGCCGACGTCGATGTGCCAGAACGGCACCGGCCAGCGTGCCTCGTCGCGGTCGGTCCAGCCCTTGTCGGACTCGGCATAGCGATCGAGGTAGGCGGCCTTGCTCGAGCACGGCAGGACCACCACCGGCGCCCGGCTCATGCCCTGGAGCCAGCGGTCGGGCGCACCCTGCGTCTCGGGGTCGGTGGTGGCGTCCCAGAAGCGACGTACGTCGTCGGGTTGGTCGAGGACCAGGAACCCCCAGCCCTGACTGAACCCGGCGCTCGGCGCGCGGGTGGCGTTGCGCAAGGCCCGTTCAACCACGTCCGGATCGACGGGTGTCTCGGCGTAGTTGCGAACCATCCGCCGGTGCCGGACGACGTCTTGGAATTCCATGTCGCCCAGTATCGACGGCGTCTCTCAGCGGCCGTGTAGGCGCCGGCCCAGGGTCCGGGCGGTGACGGCGGCTGCCTCAGCCATCTGTTCGGTCTCGATGGAACCTTCATGCGTCAGCGCCACGCTGGCGACGGGATGACCGTTGTGGTCCAGGACAGCGACGGCCACGCTCGAGAAACCGGGCGTGACCTCTCCGTCCTCGGTGGCGAAGCCGCGCTGCCGGGCCTCGGCCAAGACGTG
>JBFIDC010000275.1:0-4294 GCA_041581495.1 Nocardioides sp.
CGAATCCGGATCGGCCACGTTGAGCGAGGACTGCGCGACTCGAACCGCCGGATCGGACGGTGTCCTTCCCGCCCGCCACACCTCCATCCGCAGTTCCTTGCCCCGGAGCGATGGAAGGGACCCGGCGAGGTCGGCCACCCCGAACGCGCCACTGACCGAACCCGTGGCGGGATAGCGCTGGAACGCCCCGCCGTCGACGCCGAGGTAGACCCAGACGCGAGGCTGCGGCTCGGGCAGGGTGAGTTCCCCGTCGAGCAGGCTGGCCTCCCCCGTCCACGCCGAGGACAGACAGGTCGCCGGGACCTCGACACTGACCGGCGCCGAGTCGGCGGGGTCGTCGCCGGCCCCGGCGACGAAGATGTGCGGCCCCGGGGTGAGGTCGTCAGACACGTACGGCGTGCCTGTCGTCGCGACGCCGCGCTTGAGGAATCCGAGGCCCCCGCCGGTCATCTCATAGATCGTGGCTGCCTCACTGGCGGGTGGGCTGACGCTGACGCGACACCCGTCCAGCCTCGCTCGCGGAGCCGGGCGACCCGGGACCGGGGCGGGAGGCGGCGCCTGCGAGGAGACCCGGTTCAGCGGGGCCGAGGCCACAACCTGCGACGAGAGAGGTGCGTTGGGTCGCGGCGCAGCCACCGGCTTGCCGGTGACCGAGGTGTAGGTGAGTGCCGCGAGCGGCACTCCGGTCCCCTGGGCGATCTGCTGCGGGGTCCGCCCGTTCGCCGGGAGATCCACGGTCTTGGGAGCGACGACGCCCGGCACCGCACGGATCCGCATCGGCGCCGAGTGTCCCACCTCCTGCGCTCCTGCGCCCACCGCCTCGGCGTGCAGCAGGTGCGCGCCTTCGCGCACCGCCGGCCAGTCGACGCGCAGGCTGACTCTTCCGTGGCGCGGCGGGTCGAACGTCTGGATTCCCACGAGAACGGATCCGTCGAAGACCCGAACCTGCGAGATCTCCGGGCCGGCGACGTTGACGCTGACGGCGGAGGGTGAGCCGATCGCCGCCGTCGGGGACGATGTGACACGCGACAGTGACACCGTCAACGGCGTCGGCGCGAGGACGTGTTCGGGCAAGGAGACGGCTGCGGCTGCCGTCGGAGCCGTGTCGATGCGACGACCGTCGACCTGGCGATAGACGCCCGCTGCCACGAGCGCGAGGCTGGCAACGAGCGCGATGGCGTACAGGACACGGTTCCTGGTCATGATCGCCTCAGTCCTTGGAGCAATAGATGTCAACCGAGGCCGCGCCGACGTCGAAGCCGTTCGCGTTGGTCACCGTCACCTCGATGCGGAAGGAGCCGCTCAGGTTGTGGCCGGTCAGGTCGCCTTGATGGAAGGTCGCGACGAAGACACCGTCATTGACGCTGCCACCGATATCGGAGGATGAGACACCCGGACCCGACACGATCGCCGAGCCGTCGGTCGCTCCGACGACTGGGGCCCGCACCACAACCTCGCCTTGGCACGCCGTGGTGCTCGGCCCAATCGGTGAGGGAGAGATGGAGACGGCTCCGATCACGGGGTCCTTCGGCGGTGGCGGTGACGGCGAGTGGCTGGGTGTCACCGACTCCGTGGGTGAGTGGCTCGGCGAAGGGCTCGGCACCTGGCTGCTTGGCGAACTGCTGGGGCTCGGGGTCGGGGTGCTACTCGGCGTTGGACTCGACGACTCGGTCGCCGATGGGCTGGGCGTCGCACTCGGTAGAGCAACCTCGGACGGGTCGGGGGTACCGAGTTCGAGGCTGGCGACGTCGACAGCGACCACGGCTGAGGACAACCCCTTGCCTTTCACGACCAGGAAGTGGCGACCCGTCGTGGCCTGCCAGGTGAACTCTGCGGCAACCAGGCGATCGAAGCGGGTGAGCTCCGTGACCGCCTCGACGGCGGTCCCGTCCACCTCGAGGGTCATCGAGGTGAGTCGGCTGCCATCGGCGGCATGGGCAACGACCGTCACGGCCCCTGGCTCGACCCTGGCACCGTCAGTTGGCGAGTCGATCCAGACCTGCTGCGCGGAGGCGACCACCTGGGTGGGCGCAACCACGACGGCAACCAGTCCCCCTCCGGCCAGCAGCGCGGGGACGGCGTACTTCAGCGCGACTGCCAGCCCAGCCACGTCAGGCGAGCTTGCTGTCCAGGAGCCGGAGCAGCGCCTCGGCGATCCGATCGAGATCCTCCGCCGACATCTGTTGTCCCTGGGCCAGAGTGGTCTGCTCCAAGAAGGATCCGCGGTCGACGACACCGCCGGCCATGAGGTTCTCCGAGCCACCGAAGGCGGGCAGGCCCACGAAGGTCGACGCTGCGGAACCCAGGTCGGCGATGTCGCGCCGGACCGGATCGGTCAGCGAGGCAGCGACGCCCGCGAGATAGCCGTCGTACCCGCCGTTGGTGTCAGCTTCGTCCACGAAGCCCAACGACCCGCTCAGGCCGCGCGGGTCCTCCTGGGAGAACTCGCAGTCACCGCTCGGACCCGTCACCAAGCTCACCGCACCGCCGATCGCGGCCCCCACTTCGGCTGCGGTGAGCACGGAACACGCCTCCTCCGGCAAGGACGTCTCGTCAGAGTCGCGACCGGGGTCGGGGGTGTCCACCGACTCCGGCGCCTGCGCGATGCTCGACGCATCGGTCGGCTTCCCCCCGGAGCCGCAGGCGGCCAAGCCGCCCAACGCCAACACGCAGACCAAGACGACCAGAACCTTGGTGGGCAAGGTGTGACGCATTGATGACCCCCGTGAGTCGGTGAACTCCCCCGGGAAGTGTGTCGAGGTTCTCGCGTCGACACTTCGGGGATTCGTCGTAATCAGACGTGCAGCCTCGTAGCATCCAGCGGTGGAGCGTGCTCAGCGACTGGACGAGGTGCTGCGAAGCCTGGTCGAGCAGCGACCCGCCCCGGCGCCCCGGGTCCGGAGGACCAATGCCTCGAAAGCCTTCGACTACGCGGTGCAGTCCTTCACGTCGTTCATGCTGAGTGACACTGCCGCAGCCACGCGCTTCGCTCGTGACGCCACTCGCGTCGGCAGTGGCAACGAGACCGATGACCTCCTGGCATGGGCGTGTTTGGCCCTGGCCGCGAGCGCCGATGCGGACCTGGACGACGAGCAGGCGTCGGCCCGCATGTTGGAACGCGTCGCTCGGGTCGATCCGGCCGACCCCACGGCGGCCTTCGCCCGCCACGTCGCGTGCGAGGCGGCCTTGGCCAGCGCCCGGTTGGACCTCGCCGCGGCCCTGGCGAGTGTGCGACCCGCACCGCAAGAAGTGTGGTCGAACCACCCCTATGCACGCGTGATGCTGGCGTGTGAGGCGCGTATCGCGGCGTTCACCGGCAACATCACGCAGGCGCTGGAACTGCTGTCGAACGCCGGGGGCGACGGTGTGACCGGCGCACTGCTCCGCGCGACACGCGCGCTAGCGGCAGGGAACGCCGCCGACATCGCCCTGATGCGCACCTTGGTGGCCGAGGTGGATGCGGCCGATGTGGCGCCGGTCGACCGGCTGGGGAGGGGCGTGCACCTACTGCTGGCCTTCAGCGAGATCGCGTTGGGCGACGTCAACGGCGCTGTTCGACATCTGCTGAACGCGGGGGGCGGTGCCGAACTCGAACACCTCACGATCATCGATCGGTCGCTGGGTCACGAACTCCTCATCGCTCAGGCCGTCTCCGAGCGCGACCTCGAGTCGGCCTTGGCCTGGCAGCAGTTGGCCGAGAAGCAGGCCCACCACCGCGTGGCCGCCCCCGTTGTGCTGCGGTGCCGAGCCAGGGTCGCACTGCTGGCCGGAGATCCGGCCGCGGCCGAGGCCGCCGCCGCGGAGGCCGTGGAGACCTCGACACGCGACGGCCGAGGTGTCGAGGCCGCCGAAGGTGAAATGGTGCTAGCTCAGGCCCGGATCGCCGCCCGACGCGTCCCCGAGGCGACCCGCAGTCTGCGTGTGGCTGTGGCGTCCGGAGACAGCACCGGTCACCACGCGGTCAGGCGCTCGGCCACCCAGGTCTTGCGCCCCGCTCGACGCCGACTGCCGCCCATCAGCGGGGGCGGTTGGGAGTCGCTATCGGCCCGAGAGCGTGACATCGCCGGCCTGATCATCGCGGGGCAGAGCAACGACCAGATCGCCGCTGGACTGCACCTCTCAGTGACCACGGTGCGCACCCACGTGACCCGGATCCTCACCGCCTACCGGGTGGCAACCCGAACTGGCCTACTCGCCAAACTTCACCAACTACCCGAGCAGCCCCAGCGACCCGTTGACCTCACGCCACGACAGGGCGATGTCGCCGCTCTGATCGCCTCGGGTCGGGGCAACA
>JBFIDC010000276.1:0-4292 GCA_041581495.1 Nocardioides sp.
GGAGTGTTGTCCGGCGCCTGGCTGGGCCTCCTGATCGGGCTGGTGCTCTCGCTGTTCACCACCGCCGAGCAGAGTTCGCTGGCCATCATCGTGGGAACCCTGATGTTCGGGGCCGTGTTCGGCATGATCTTTGCTCTGGTCGGCTACGCCATGACCCGAGGTCAGCGCGACTTCTCCTCGGTGACCAGCGTGGTGGCCACCAAGTACGAGGTGCTCGTCGAGCACAAGGTCGCCGCCCAGGCCCGGGAACTCCTCGCCGGACTCCCCGGCGGCCTCCCCGACCCGTTCGCCTGAGCCGGCGCCTGAGCGGGCGACTGCTCACGTCTGCTCTGCGGGCGTCGGGATAGTGCCTGACGTTCGGGACAGCGACACGCCGTGTCGGCGTGCCAAAGGTCAGGAACTATCCCCGCCACGCCCTGACTGCATCACCACGATCGCTAGGGCGACCCCGAGTCCGGCGGTGATGGAGCCGATGAACGCCCACTGGTCGGCGCCGGTCATGACACTGCCCTCGATGTAGCCCATGCCCTGTCCGGCCCAGACCCCACCGACGATCACCATCAGCCCGGCGATGACCAGGCCGACGGTTCGTCTCAGGGTCACGACAACTCCCGCTTGAGGATCTTGCCGGTCGCGGTCATCGGCATCGAGGGGACGAACTCGACGATGCGGGGGTACTTGTAGGAGGCCATCTCCTTCTTGCCCCACGCGATGAGTTCGTCCTCGGTGATGGTGGCGCCCTCCTTGAGGATCACCACGGCCTTGACCTCCTCGCCGTGACTCTCGTGCGGGACGCCGAAGACCGCGGCGAGCGAGACGTCGGGGTGGCTGATCAGGACCTCTTCGATCTCGCGCGGGTACACGTTGTAGCCGCCGCGAATGATCATGTCCTTGGACCGGTCGACGATGTAGTAGAAGCCGTCGGCGTCGCGGCGCCCGAGGTCGCCGGAGCGGAACCACCCGTCCTTGATCGCCTCGTCGGTCGCCTCGGGGCGCCCGTAGTAGCCCTTCATGATGTTGTGCCCCTTGATCGCGATCTCACCGACCGCGTCCTCGGCCCACTCGATCTCCTCGAACCGGCCGGCGTCGGCCACGTCGGGGTTGATCAACTTCATCTCCACGCCGGGCACCGGCCGGCCGATGGAACCAACGCGCAGCCCCTCGCCCTTCGGCGAGAAACTGGCGACCGGAGACGTCTCCGAGAGCCCGTAGCCCTCGAGGATGGTGACGCCGAACTTCTTCTCGAAGTCCTTGTGCACCTCGACGGGGAGCGCCGCGCCGCCGGCCACCGCCACGCGGAGCTTCGCCTTGATCGCCGCGACATCTACGTCGTCGCCGGCCGAGTCGAGCTCGCTGAGCAGCGCCCAGTACATCGTCGGGACGCCGGCGAAGAACGTGATGCCCTCGCTCTGCATCAACTCCAGGGTGGGGCCGGGCTCGAAGCGCGGCAGCATCACCATGGTGCCGCCGAAGGCCGCGGCGCCGTTCTGGATGACCGTCTGACCGAAGGAGTGGAACAACGGGAGGACGCACAAGAACGTGTCGGGATCCTCGGCGCTCGCCCCGAAGAGCGGCTCGGCGAGCAGTGCGTTGTCGCGCATGTTGCGATGCCGGAGCTCGGCGCCCTTGGGCTGTCCGGTGGTGCCCGAGGTGTAGAGGATGACCGCGGTGTCGTCCTCGTCGGTCTGGACCGTCTCGAAGGTGCCCTCCATCCCGCCTAGGATCTGGCCGAACGAGGAGGTGCCCTCGAAGGGCGACTCCGCACCGAGGTCGGCGGTGATCGCGACGAAGGTTTCGCAGCTGGGGGTGTCCTGGAAGCCGTTGAAACCCTCCTGCCCGATGGGCAGTTCGGGGGTTCCTTCGAAGCAGAACAGCGCCTTGGCGTCGGAGTCGGCGAGGTGATAGGCGACCTCGCGACCCTTGAGCAGCACGTTGAGCGGCACCACTGTCGCGCCCGCTTTGAGAATGCCCCAGTAGACGAGGGAGAAGTAGGGCAGGTTGGGGCAACTGAGGGCGACCTTGTCACCGGGCTCGATGCCCTTGCTCACCAAGAAGTTGGCGACCATGTTGGCGACCATGTCGACTTCGGCGTAGGTCATCCGACGCCCGGTGGGAGGGAAGACGATTGCCTCCCGCTCGGGGTAGTTCTTGGCGCTGGTCTCCAGCAGGGTCGCGAGGTTGTAGGTCGTCACGTCACCAACTTAGCCAGGTGTGTGGTGCCGGTCACCGCCCCCTCCGGGGCTGGGCGCGACCTAGTGGGCGAGATTGCGCGCCGCTCGCCTCAGGTCGGCGGCGACGGCTGGGACCGACGTGCGGCTGACGAGCCTGCCCAACGGACCGAGCGCGTGGATGTCGAAGTGGAAGCCGACTTCGCACGCGCGGGGGCCCAGTGGGCTGAAGGTCAGGGTCAGGTCGGCGCGGACGAACCGCCAGGTGCCGCTCTCGGACCACCGCCGCGGGCGCTCCAGCTCGGTGGTGATCATGGCCGGTCGGAGTCCGGGCTTGGTGACGTCGGTCCAGGTCTGCCCCACGCGGGGTTCGCCATCGACGTCTTCGACCCGACGCAGCGAGGATTGCCAGGCCGCGCGGTTGAGCGGATCGACCAGGTAGTCGAAGGCGGCCTCCGCAGAGACCTCGAAGCGAACCACGCCGCCGGGCTGTCGGGCCATGAGCTAGAACCGCTGGCCGGTCAGCCGTTCGAAGGCCTCCACGTAGCGACTGCGGGTTCGCTCGACGACCTCGGGGGGCAACTCGGGGGGCGCGGCATCGGCGCTCTTGTCCCAACCCGACTCGTCGGAGAGCAGCCAGTTGCGCACGATCTGCTTGTCATAGGAGGGCTGGGACCGCCCGGGCTCCCACTCCTCAGCCGGCCAGAAGCGCGAGGAGTCCGGCGTGAGCACCTCATCGGCCAACACGATGGTGCCGTCGGCGCGGGCTCCGAACTCGAACTTGGTGTCGGCCAGCACGATGCCGCGTTCGCGGGCGATGCCCTCGGCGCGGGCATAGACGGCCAGGGTCAGCTCGCGCAGGCGCTGCGCGGTCTCGGCCCCGACGGTGGCCACCACCGCGTCGTAGGAGACGTTCTCGTCGTGCTCACCGAGTTCGGCCTTGGTGGCCGGGGTGAAGATCGGCTCGGGCAGTCGGCTCCCGTCCTCCAACCCCGCCGGCAGCGGGATGCCGCAGACCTCGCCGGTCGCGCGGTAGTCGAGGAGACCGGATCCGGTCAGGTAGCCGCGGGCGACGCACTCGACCGGAAACATCGTCAACCGCTCACAGATGACCGCGCGTCCCCGCACGAGCTCGGGGATGTCGGCTGGCTCCACCGAGAGGATGTGGTGCGGCACCAGGTCGGCGAACTGCTCGAACCACCACAGCGACATCCGGGTCAGAACCGCACCCTTGTCGGGGATGGCCGGCGAGAGGACGTGGTCGAAGGCGGAGACGCGATCGCTGGCGACCATGAGCAACTGGCCGGCGTAGGGGCCCTCGAGGATGTCGTAGAGGTCGCGGACCTTGCCGGAGTGCAGGTGGCGCATCCCTGGCAGGTCGGGCGCGGCTGGCAGGTCGATGACGCTCACGGGGTCAGCCTAGGTCGCGGCCCGCACCGGCAGGCAGCCAGCGCCCCGGCAGCCTTGTCGAGCGCGTCTTGCGCCCGGTCCTCGTCGGGCTTGGCGATCCGGTCGGCCATCAGCACGAAGAGCAACACATGGCCTCGCTGGTCGATCGCGATGCCGGCCAGACTGCTCACGGCGGTGAGCGTCCCAGTCTTGGCGCGCACCAGACCACGCGATTGGGGGAAGGCGTCGTCGAACCGGTTGGTGAGCGAACCGGTGAACCCCGAGACGGGGAGCGACTCGATAACCGTGCGGAGATCTCCATCGCCGGTCGCGGCGACGCGCAGCACCGAGAGCAGGGCCTCGGGAGAGATGCGGTTCTCGCGCGAGAGGCCACTGCCGTCATAGATCTCGATGCCGTCGGTCTCGACCCCGAGGCCGCGCAGCGTCTCCACGATGCCCTTGGTCCCGGCGCTGAAGCTCCCCCGGCCCCTGACCTCGAGACCGACATGGTGTGCCAGGACCTCGGCGGCTTCGTTATCGCTGACCTCCAGGACGCGCGCGACGATCTCGCGGACCGGCGCGCTGCTGACCGAGGCGAGTTCGGCGCCCGCGCCGCTGGCCACACCACGTGCCGGTGCACCCTGAACCTTGATCCCGTGCGCCACCAAGGCATCGGCGAAAGCCTGGGCGGCAGTGGCCGCGGGATCCTCGACCCGACGGAACGAGCCGGGCACC
>JBFIDC010000277.1:0-4229 GCA_041581495.1 Nocardioides sp.
GCAAGGCCGCGGTGAAGTATTTCGAGGCGGCGACCACCAACCTGCACGGCGCCGCGGGCGTCGCCGGGGTGCAACACGTGGTGGGGCTGTCGATCGTCGGCGCCGACACCGTCGATCTGCCCTACTACCTGGGCAAGCGCCGCCAAGACGCGCTGATCGCGGGCGGTCCGATCCCCTGGACGCTCGTGCGGGCCACCCAGTTCCACGACTTCCCGGCCCAGTTGGCCAGCGCGATCCCCGGGCCGGTCGTCGCCGTACCCCCGATGCTGTCCGCACCCGTCGCGGCCGCCGAGGTGGGTGCGCATCTGGCGCTCCTGGCCCGCGGCGAACCGCAGGGCGAGGCGCTGCCGATCAGGGGACCCGAGACCCTCGAGATGATCGACATGACCCGCGACTACCTGTCCGCGACCCGCAGTCGCCGCGCAGTGGTCCCGATGCCGGTGCCCGGCGGGGTCAAGCGGGCGATGCGGGCCGGTGCGCTGGTGCCGCAGCAGCCGTGTGTGCAGGGCACGCAGACCTTCGCCGAGCACCTCGCCGAGCATGGTTGAGAGAAGATATGGGTTGCCGTACTACTTGATATGGTGATCCATATGAAGACGACGATCGACCTCCCGGACCCGCTGGTCGCCCAGGTCAAGGAACTCGCCCGGACCCAGGGGACCACGATGCGCGAACTGATGGTCGACGGTCTGCGGCGCGAGGTGGAGCGCCGTACCCAACCCAGGGCCAAGCCCGACTTCGTCTTCACCACCGTCGACGGGGACGGCCTCAACCCCGAGGTGGACCCGAGTGCGCTGACCAGGCTCGCCTACGACCTGCCGGCATGATCGCGGTCGACACCAACGTCCTGGTCTATGCGCACCGCGCCGACTCCGACGACCACGAGGCCGCTCTTTCGGCGCTGCGGACTCTCGCCGAGGGCGGGCGACCGTGGGGCGTGCCGTGGCCGTGCCTGCACGAGTTCCTCGCCGTGGTCACCCATCCACGGATCTTCCGCCCGCCGTCGACGGTGGACGCCGCCCTCGCAGCGGCGGCCGATCTGCTCCGGCTTCCGGGCTGCACCCCGTTCGGCGAGGGGCCGGACCACCTCGAGCAGTTGGCCGACCTGGTCCGTTCGGGCAAGGCCCAAGGTCCGCGCGTCCACGACGCCCGCATCGCGGCCACGTGTCTCTCCCACGGCGTCGAGGAGTTGTGGACCGCGGATCGAGACTTCGCCCGGTTCCCCCGGCTGACCACCCGCAATCCGCTGGTGTGAGGTTGGATCAGCCGCCCGAAGTGGGACAAGTCCCCAGCATGTCCGCCAGCGCCGCCACCTCGCTCGCGTCCGCTCCCAGCTTCCACCGGTGCTTCACCGCGATCCAGCGGGTGGCGTACTGGCACTGGTAGGTCTGCTTGGGCCGCCAGGCGGCCGGGTCGTCGTCGCTCTTGGCGGCGTTGGTCGGGCCGTCGGCGGCGAGCAGGTTGGCCAGGTCGTTGGCGTACCCCTCGCGGCGACGGTCGCGCCACCCGCTGGCTCCCGAGCGCCACGCCTCGGCCAGGGGCACCACGTGGTCGATCTGGATCGCCTGCGCCTGGCTGAGGTCCTTGAGGTCGTCGAAGGTCAGGGTCCGGCCGGTGTAGGGGTCGACCCAGATGCCCGCGAGCACGTCGTGGTCGCACGACCCCTGCTGCTGGACGCGGGTCGTGCCGGGCACGGCGTCGCGCAGCAGGACGTCGTCGCGCTGGTTGCAGCCGTTGCCGTCGATGTCGGCCCAGGCCTCACCGAAGGCGTCGCGTTCGTAGGGCGGCAGGGTGTCTGGGTTCCGGTCGACCCGACGCAGTTGCTCGAGTTGGGAGCGGGCTTCGGTGGCGGTGGGCAGTTCGACCGCGGGAGTCTGAACCGCCGTTGGAGTCTCGGCGGGTCCATCGGGTACGCGGGTGGGAGCGGCGTTGTTGGTGCACCCGGCGATCAACGCGATTCCGACCAGGGTGGCGAGAGCTCTGGTCGGGATCACGACCAGAGTCTCCTGCACGTGTCCGACCCAACGGCCGGTGGTCGGATGTGGAGCACCACTGTGTCGAGACAAAGTGGTGCAAGGAGGATGCGTCCTAGTTCTGCACCGTCGTGTCCGGGTGGAACGCGACCCAGGCGAACCAGAAGGTGTCGAGGAACCGCACGGCCTCCAACTGCTCGCCGGCGAGCGAACCCTCGACGCCACGGCCGAGGTGGTCCCAGCGGGTGCCGGTGTTGGTGTCGACGAACCCTTCGCTGCGCGACTCGAACCGCAGGTCGCGGTTTCCGAGAGTGGTGCGGAAGACCGCGACGGTGCCGATGTCTTCGCCGTCGGCGATCTGCTCGTCATCGAGCGCCGAGGCCTGGCCGGGCGCGTGGACGGCGACGAGGTCCTGCCCGCCCAGGGTGAGGTGCACGACGCGCTCGCGGGCGAGCCGATCACGGGTGATCGCGAGTTGCTCGCCGCCGAGGTCGAGGCCGACGACGCGGGTCTTGACGGTGAGCCGGTCATCGAGGGGACCGGGGAGGTCGAACAACGGCGGGGTCTCGGGGTTGTCGTACCCCTCGTAGGGGTTCTTGCCGTAGGGCCGGTCAAAACCGGTCTCGCGGCTCAGCACCAGCGCCTCGGGGTGTGCGTCGCGGAAGCTCGCCCAGTCGACCGGGCCCATCGGGATGGCGGTGAGTTGCTCGCCGGTCAGCACGCCGATCGAGGCCAGACCGGTGAGTTGGGGCCACAGGGTCTCGGTCTGGCGGTCGTACATGACCAGGTTGTCGGCATAGAGGCGACCGGAGGTGCCGAAGCTCAGCAGTCGCCCGGCGGCCTCGCGTTCGAAGGCGACCCCGGAGTTGCACAGCGGGCAGTAGGTGACCGCGACCGGCACGCCACCGACGGTGTCGTTGACGATCTCGTGCCAGGTCATCACCTGGATCGGATAGGCCCGGGTCTCACCGCCCACGGTCAACGACAGCACCGGTTCGGTCTCGCTGAGCCACTCGATCTCGCTCGCGGTCTCGAAGGTGGGCTCGTCGATCGGTGGGATGCCGTCGGGCGGTGGTCCACCCGAGAGCACCTGGTCGGGGTCGATCAGCGGGGTGGGGAACGACGGGTCGCGCATGTTGTCGAGCGCCGAGGCCGTCTCTTCGCGTTCGCCCGGCGAGGCGGTCTCGCTGGTGGGGGCGGCGTCGCCTGGGCCGTCAGGCGCGGAGGTGGGGGAGTCCGAGCCGCAGGCGGTCAGCGCCAACGCCGCAACAGCGAGCAGCCCGGTCAGGTGCGCTCGGCGGGGCCGCATGTCAGCCAGTCAGTTCAGCCGGCGAGGTCTTTGACCATGGCGGCCAGGTCGGCGTCGTCGAGGTAGCCCTCGGCCACGGTCGCGCCGTCGGCGTCGAGGACGACGTAGGAACTCTGCTCGGCCACCCGGAAGTGCTGCCATACCTCGCCCTCGGGATCGACCAGGTGCGTGATCGTGGGAATGGTCTGCGCGTAGTCGCTGATGGCCTCGGCCTGGTCCAGGCCGCCGATGCCCACGACCGAGACCTGCTCGCCGTACTCCTTGGCGAGGGCCTCGACCCCCGGCGCCTGGGCGCGGCAGGTGGGGCACCAGGGCGCCCAGAACCACAAGACGGCCGGCTTCCCGGCCAGGGTGGAGCCCTCGAAGGCCTCGCCGTCGAGCGTGGTGGCGGTGAAGTCGAGGCTCACCGCGGCCTCGTTGCTGGTGCCGGCGGCTGGGTCGGATTGGTCGGCTGAGTCGGTTGACCCGCTCTGGTTGCCGCACCCGGCCAGGACCAGCAGGGCCAACACGAGAGGGAGTACGGCGAGTCGTCGCATCTTTCGAACCTACGTCGCCGTTGGGCGGATCGGGGCGGGGAAGTCTGACGATCCGGTGACGTTGGGTTCCAGCAACTGGTCACATGGTCTCGACGACGCTCGCTGGCGCTCGCTGCTCGACCAGCTAGGGAGGGGCGCTCGCTGGGCCCACCCCAGGTCGGCCAGCCGGATCCGCGCGTGTTCCTGCGCGTGGGGTTGTTATGGCTTATGATCCTGGAGTGGAGCCTGAGGCAACTCATCGTCGTCCCCTGCTCAAGGCGATGGTCGGCGGGACCCTCGCCCTGGGAGCAGTCGGGACCGCGTCGCGGATCGCACGTTCGCCCGACGGGCTGGGCACCAAGCGCGAGCCCGGCCCGGCGCTCCAACTCTCCGCCGCCCCCGGCTCGGCCGTGGGGTCACTGGCCGTCCGGC
>JBFIDC010000278.1:0-4207 GCA_041581495.1 Nocardioides sp.
GCCGTGCCAGTGGGGGGTTGACACGGCCACCGGTCCCAATTGTGGGGGGACTTGGGACTGAATTGCACCCGTTCAACGCGGAGATCGGCACTAGGGGAGGGGCGAAGAGGTGTTTTCATACGTCTGCTACCTAGGGATAGTCCGTTCGGACTACCCCATTCCTGGGGGTTCCTGGGTTCGGAGGGGCGATTTGAGCCCCACCAGTCACATCCGTCACACACCGGGTGAACCGGGTGACCTCCGGAGAGCCACCGCGGGCGTTCTCAGTCGTATTTCCAGATCGGAGCGCCGGCCGCGATCGCCTCGTCGTTGCGCTCGCGACCCGCGCGGGCCGCATGGATGAAGGCCATGAGGACGTCGGCCGGATTGAGGTGTGCCGACTCGTGCTCGAAGGGGACCTCGAGGCCGTGCAGAGTGCCCGACCCGACCCCGGTGCTGATGCCGGTGCCGGTGCCGGTGTCGGTGTCGGTGTCGTCGGCGACTGGGGATCCGCCATAAAGGCGACCGAGCCACGACACCACTCGTGTCTCGGAGTTCGCGAGCGCATCCTCGAGTTGGGGCTCAGGGCGTGGCAGATCGAAGACGGGGGATCGGCGGGTAGGGGACGCCGATGGTTTGCGAACCATGGGTGTGACCTCGAGGGGGCTGGGGGACGAAGTCTGCAGTCGGAACTGCAACCCGAAACGGGGGAGATAGTAACGCTCGATTTGCCGGATTTGGCTGATCGGACGGTGATACGGCCCAAGGGGGCTACCTGGGGCCTGGGGATGTGCGCGACTTGCCCCTAACTGTTGCGGATCTGATCCCAGCGATCGAGCGCCTCGCGTCGCTCGGCGGCGTGATCGAGCATCGGCGCGGGGTAGCCGACCGCGCGGCGCACGGCGGGGTCGGGCTCGTGCGGATCGGGGACCGCCGCGGGGTCGGCGAGTTCATCGATCCAGCGACGCAGATACTCACCGGACGGATCGAACCGCCGGCTCTGCCCGATCGGGTTGAACACGCGGAAGAACGGCGACGCATCGGTCCCGCAGCCGGCGGTCCATTGCCAGCCGTGCTGGTTGGAGGCGAGATCGCCGTCGACCAGCCACTCCATGAAGTGTCGGGCACCGTGCTGCCATTCCAGGTGGAGGTCCTTGACCAGGAAGCTCGCGACGATCATCCGCACCCGGTTGTGCATCCAGCCGGTCCGGCGCAGTTGCCGCATCCCGGCATCGACGATCGGAAAGCCGGTCCGGCCTTCTCGCCAGGCGTCGTACTGGGCCTCGGGGCGGTCATAGGTCATGTGGGCGAACTCGGGTCGCAGGTAGTCACGGGCCGTCTCGGGGCGCGCGTTCAGCACGTCGGCATAGAACTCGCGCCAGGCCAGCTCCTTGCGAAAGGTCGCGACCCCCGGGCCGCCGAGTGGGGAGAGGTCGGCGAGCAGCGTTCGCGGGTGGATCTCGCCGTACTTGAGGTGGACCGAGAGTCGTGAGGTCGCGTCGCGGCCCGGATCGTTGCGCAGGTCCTCGTAGTCCTCGACGTGTTCGAGGAACTCCTGCCAGCGGCGAACCGCCGCTGCTTCACCGGCCGCGGGGAGGGTCAGCCCCGGCGGGAGTTCCGGGTCCCGGATCTCGGTTGCAGTGGGGTGGTCTCGGCCGAGTTCGAGCCAGGCGTCCTCGCTGGGCGCGTCGACCGGCGCCCGCCACCCGTGCTCGAACCACGCCCTCGAGAAGGGCGTGAAGACTTTGTAGGGGTCACCCGACTGGGTGTGGACGCGCCCGGGCGCCACGGCGTACGGCGAGCCGGTGCGCACCAGATCGATGCCAACCTGCGCAAGCGCGCGGTCGACGGCGTGGTCGCGCCGACGCCCGTAGGGCCCGTAGTCGGCCGCGATGTGGACTCGCTTCGCCCCGACGGCCTCGGCGGCGATCACCACCTCACGCACGGGGTCGCCCTGCACCACGCTCAGCCTGCCGTGCCGCCGGCGCAACTGATCGTCGAGCGCGCGCAGCGACGCGCTCAGATAGGCCCGCCGTGACGGGCCCGCCGGATCCCACAGCGCGGGGTCATAGACGAACAGAGGCAACACGGCGCCGTCCGCGCATGCCTCGAGCAGCGCGGGGTTGTCGCTCAGCCGCAGATCCCGGCGGAACCACATGAGGCTGGCAGTCACTTGGTCCTCCAGTTCCTGGGGATGTGGGGTCGTGCTGCGCGGGGGTGGTACCCACCATGAGACACAATGACCGGGTGAGCGACCTGATCGACACTACGGAGATGTATCTCCGCACCATCTTCGAACTCGTCGAGGAGGGCATCGTCCCCCTGCGCGCGAGGATCGCCGAGCGCCTGCATCAGAGCGGGCCGACGGTCTCGCAGACGGTGGCTCGGATGGAGCGCGACGGGCTCGTCACCGTGCAGGGAGATCGGCACCTGGAGCTCACCGATGAGGGATTGAGGCTGGCGACCCGGGTGATGCGCAAGCACCGCCTGGCCGAGCGGCTGCTCACCGACGTGATCGGTCTGCCGTGGGAAGAGGTGCATGAGGAGGCCTGTCGCTGGGAGCACGTGATCTCCGAGGCGGTCGAGCGTCGGCTCCTCGAACTCTTGGACCACCCCACCGAATCCCCCTACGGCAACCCGATCCCGGGCCTGGCCGAACTGGGCGAATCGAACACGGGCGAGGTGTTCATGGAGGGCGTCGAGGCGCTGTCCGCGGTCGCGGGTCCCGACGAGGGGCGGGTCCTGGTGCGCCGCATCTCCGAGGAGATGCAGAAGGACGAGGTGCTGATGAGCGCGCTGCGTCGCGTCGGCGCTCTGCCCGACAAGACCGTCACGATCGCCGCGACCGCCGATGGCGTGCTGATCGGCTCGGGTGGCGAGACGGCCGAGATCGTTCCCGAGGCCGCCGACCACATCTTCGTCCGACGTCTCTGAGGCCGCTTCGCAGCGGCAGATCGACACCGGGTGCACACCACCCGGGTCAAGATCGAGGGCTGTTCAGTTGACACCCCTAGGGGTATCCTCGTAGGTGGGGTTTACTTGTGGGGCGGCTCAACGCCCCTCGTCTTTGGGGGTCAACAAAATGCTGGTCAACAGCGCGCCGACACAGTCGGGGCAAGACGTCTTCGATGTCGCCAATTGGCTCGAACGAGCCACGGGTCAGACCACGATCGCACCGGTGGAATACACGCCGCGTCACCGCGCCGAAGTGCCGGTCGACTCTCGCGCCTCGTTCGCCTAGCAGGCCGCTGGCACGCTCACCTGGCGTCCGCGAGGGACGTGAGGAAGTCGCTGGTGCCCTCGCCGATCAGGTAGGTCGCGAGGTCGTCGGCCCGGGTAGGTCCGCGGTTGACGATGGCGATCGGCAGTCCGGCCTTGGCGGCTCGGCGCACGAAGCGGTAGCCGCTCATCACGGCCAGGCTCGATCCGGCCACGAGCAGCGCACCGCCGACCTGGGCCATCTCGTCGACGGCGGCGAAGCAGCGCCCGACACGGGGGCTCGGCACGTTCTCGCCGAAGAAGACGACATCCGGCTTGAGTCGGCCGCCACAGGCTTCGCACTCGGCGACCACGAAGTCCGCGGTCTCCTCGAGAGCCACGTCGCCGTCCGGTCGTGCTGCCAGGTCGGACCAACGCTCGGCGAAGTCGGGATTGAGGGACGCCAGTCGCTCGTGCAGATGCGCGCGAGCGGTGACCGCTCGGCAGCCCAGGCAGATGACATCGGCGATGCGCCCGTGCAAGGCGACCAGGTTGCGTGAGCCGGCGCGCTCATGCAGTCCGTCGACGTTCTGGGTGATCAGCAGATCGGGGTCGATGGCGGCCAGCGCCCGGTGGCCGGGGTTCGGCTCCGCGCGGCGCATCCTGCTCCAGCCGAGGTGGCTGCGCGCCCAGTAGCGCCGCTGGGCCTCGGGCCCGGAGATGAACTCCTGGAACGTCATCACGCCCGGCGGCGTGGAGCCGCGCAGTGGTGGTGCCTGGTCGGCGTACCGCGACCCCGGCCCGCGGTAGTCGGGGATGCCCGAGTCGGTCGAGAGCCCCGCGCCGGTGAGGACCACGAGTCGGCGGGTGGAGAGGAACTCGATCGCGTCGGAGACCTCGGCCGCTTCGCCGGTGTTCGGGGTTTCGCGCCTCGGTGCGCCGATGCTGGGTGAGAGCGTCATCGGGCGTAGCGCAGGGCCGAGCGTTCACGTGCCTTGGCCGCCTCGACCTCGCGGTCCTTCGGCGGCGC
>JBFIDC010000279.1:0-4137 GCA_041581495.1 Nocardioides sp.
ACCCCGGCATCACCCAATGGGTGACGTTGCAACTCGGCCACGGTGTCACGGACCTGGGGATCGGAACTGTTGCGGGCGGCCGCGTCCTCTGCCTTGGCCCGAGCCACCGAACCAGGGCGGCTGCCCGAACGCAGTGACCGAGCCCCTCGTCCACGGCTGGCCCGATCGAGGGCACGAGTGTGTCGATCGAGTTCGGCGATCTGGAGCAACAGGTCACGGCGGGTGACTCGACCACGGGGGCCGGACTCTCCACCGATGGCATAGACCCCGTCGAAAGCCCCGGCCAACACCAGTCGTTCGAGGATCGGTCGAGACACCCGCGCCCGGTGCCAGAAGTCGGTCAAGGAGTGGAACGGGCGGGCCGCGAGGATGCGTTCGACCTCGGCCTCGTTGATGCCCTTGACCTCAGCCAGCGCCAAGCGGATGCCCGGCACGTCGTTGACGTACTCAACCGCGTAGGTCTTCTCGCTGGCGTTGATGTCCAGTCCGAGCACGGCCAACCCCAGTTGGCGTGCATCGTCGAGGATCAGCCGCTTGGGGTACATCCCGGGGTCGTAGGTGAGCACGCCGGCCAAGAAGTGCGCCGGCCAGTGCGTCTTGAGCCAGGCGGACTGGAACGTCGGCAACGCGAACGCGGCCGCATGCGCCTTGCAGAAGCCGAACGAGGCGAACGCCTCGAGCACCGCCCAGACCCGCTCGACGACTCGCAAGGGATAGCCGCGGGCCAACGCGCGCGGAAAGAACCACAGCTTGGTCTGGGCCATCGACTCGACATCCCCGAGTGCCCGACGCTTCTCGTCGGCTTCGGCAAAACCGATGCCGGCGAGTTGAGCGATCATCTCGATCACCTGCTCATGGAAGACGACCACGCCCTGGGTGCTGCTCAGGATCGGGTGCAGATCCTCGTGGAGATAACTCGGCATCTTCCAGCCCTGCTTGCCCTCGAGATAGGGCGTGATCATGTCGCTCTTGACCGGACCGGGACGGAACAGAGAGATGTCGGTGATGATCTCTTCGAAGTTCTCGATGCCGGACTTGCCGACCAGTTCACGCTGACCCGGCGACTCGATCTGGAAGATGCCCAGGGTCTTGGCCGAGGAGATCAGCGCATAGGTCTCAGGGTCATCGAGCGGCACCTGGGTCTGGTCATCGAGATCGATCTCGACCCCCTCGGTGCGTTTGATCTCGGCGACGGCGTGGGCCATCGAGGACTGCATCCGGATGCCGAGCACGTCGAGTTTGAGCAACCCGAGGTCCTCGACGTCGTCCTTGTCGAACTGGCTCATCGGGAAGCCCGCATAACTCGCCTCGACCGGGGTCCGGTCGAGCAGGGTGGCATCGGAGAGCAGCACCCCGCACGGATGCATGGCGACATGGCGAGGCAATCCGTCGAGCCTCTCGACGAGTTGGAACATCAGGTCGAGCCGAGCATCGGTGAGGCCGCTGGCGCGCAGTTCAGGCAACTCACGCAAGGCGGCGCGGGCATCGCGAGCCCGGATGTGAGGGAACGCCTTGGCGATCGCATCGGTCTCGCCAGGTGGCATCCCGAGGGCGGCACCGACATCGCGCACGGCGTGGCGGACCCGGTAGGTGTCCATCATCGAGACGGTCACACAGCGCTCACCGCTGTAGCGGTCCAGGATCCGCTCATAGACCTCGAGTCGTCGAGCGGACTCCACGTCGACGTCGATATCGGGCAGCGCCGCTCGCCTCGGCGACAAGAACCGCTCCATCAGCAGGCGGTAGCGAATCGGGTCGACGCCGCAGACCCCGAGCAGGTAGTTGACGATGCTGCCTGCACCGGAACCGCGGGCAGCGCAACGCACGCCCATCTCTCGGATCAGATCGGTGACATCACCGACGGTGAGGAAGTAGGAGGCGTACCCCAGGGTGCGGATCATCTCCAGTTCGTCGTCGAGCCGCTTCCAGACCACCGCCTTGGGCACCGACCCGTACCGGTCACCCAACGCGGCCTCACAACGCGCCCTCAGCAACGCGTCAGCTGGGGTGGCCCCGGGGGTCACCCGCGGCGCGACCCCGCCGGTCGCGATTTCGAACTCGGGGAAGTGCACCTCACCCAGACCGAGATCGCTGCGTGGGTCCAAGGCGCAGCGGTCGGCGACCGACCGGGTGTGGGCCAGCAGTCGGCGCGCCTCTCGCTGAGAATCACCTACCCCGGAGAGCCGGAGGATCTCTTCGGCGATCAGCGCCATCTCCTTGCCGGACTTGAGATAGCCCTCGGCGTTGCCGCGGTCGACATGCCGCCGGTCCAGGGCCACCAGTCGCCGGGCGGCATCGAGCACATCGACGGTGGCCGCATCGCCTCGGTCGGCATAGCGCACCGCGTTGGTCAGCACTGCGCCGATGCCGGCCTGGCGCGCCATCCCAGCCATCCGTGCGGCATGCGGCGAGGTGCCCGGCCCCCACGTGCCGGCACCACCGGGGAGACGATGCGAGACCAACCCAGCCAGCACATGGGTGCGAGGCATCAGCGCCAGCCACGGCGCCAGTGCTGCTTGGCCCAACTCATCACGACGACGAGTCGCCGCCGCAGCGAACTCCGAGGCGGGGCCCAGGATCACCATCAGATGCCCGGCCGCCAGCGCTTGGAGGACGCGGTCATCGAGTCGTGCCACATCCAGGACGGGGACCCCCCGCTCCCCGGAGAGGTGAGTGGCCGAGACCAAACGGCACAGTGCCGCCCAACCCGCTCGCCCCCCAGTCGCCAGGAAATTCACCCGGGGCAGCCCCCCGCCGACCGGCTCCCGGAAGGCGCCACCACGAACCGGGGTCCGAGGCCGCGAACCCGCCGGCCCCGCCGGGGTCGCCTGAGTCGCCTGGACGGGCAGCGTCGGGTGGTGCGCCAGGTCGACTCCGAGCACCGGTCGCAGACCAGCCTGCTGGCAGGCTCGCGCGAACTTCACCGCACCGTAGGTGCCGTCCCGGTCGGTGAGCGCCAAGGTGTCCATCTCATGCTCGGCGGCCCGGGCGACCAGTGCCTGCGGGTGCGAGGCGCCGTAGCGCAGCGAGTAGCCGGAGGCGACGTGGAGGTGGACGAATGGGTCGGGCATCAGCCCACCCGACGCACCAGCGGCGGCGGAGCGAGGTGCTGAGCCAGCCCGAGTGACTGCTCGACCACGGCAAGGAACCGATCGGCATCGCGGATCAGGTCATCGGCTTCACGCTCGGTGACCGCACGGCTCGAGCCGGCTTCAGCCGCGGCCCGCTTGGCAGCACCGGCGGCGAAGAAGCTCGCCCACTCCCCCAACTCGGGGGCCACCTCGGTCAGCAGCACCCACGCGTTCTTCTGCCCGCGTCGCCGACCGGTCGGTCGCGCCCGGGCAGCGAGCAAGGCTGCCGCGGCACGCAGCGCTGCCACGTGTGCATGGGCATAACGCGCCCCGACCTCGGTGGCGGCCATGGCCTCACTCAGGGACTCAGCGGCTCGTGCCAGGTAGGAGTGGGTGGTAGCCGGCAGGGAGTAGGGGTTGGTCATCGCAATCTCTTCCACTCGGTCCTTGATCCAGACATCAATGAGCCATCGATCAATCAAGGCAGCCAACGAGCTGCCAGCGGCCATCAGCCCAGTCGAAGGCGAGGTCGAAGACCCCGCCACCATCCGGCTCGCCATCGGGCCCCAACCCGACCGCGCTGCCGCGGCCGGCCTCGACTCGCCACAGCTCTCGCTCGGTCAACAGCTCACCCAACGACTGCGGCTCACAGGTGGAGCCCGGGCCCGAGTCGGTCCCGATGGCGGCCTGCGCTCCCGGGGAGTTCCACCACGGGCTGGTCTCGACCCAGTGGGCCAGCACCGAACGCACCTTCCAGAGGCGACCGCGCCACAGGAACTGAGAGGGCGCATCCGACTCGCTGCCGGCATCAACCGGCCCGCGCCGAACCTCGACCGGATCGTCGTACCGCCTCATCGCGCCGCCTCCCTACTGCATGTTCGAACGTATGTTCGAACAATACACCGCGGCGGGGACGCCCCGTCAAGGGCTGATCAGGGGCTGGTCGAGGGGCGGATCAGCCGTGCCGCAGGAAGCGGTTGGTGTCGCGGTGCCACAGATAGACCATCGCCGCGACCTCAAGGATCAACGAGAGCACCGACAAGACCACGAAGGTGACCGGCGGTCC
>JBFIDC010000280.1:0-4091 GCA_041581495.1 Nocardioides sp.
AGCCCGTCCGGGTTGTAGACCGGCACCACCCACACATCGACGTCATAGATGCGTGCGCCGTCTCGCAACGAGGTGAGGATGTGACGGGTCGAGCCCTCGTTGCCGTGCATGGTCGAGATCAGCACCACCGAGGCGATGTCCTCACCGACCTCGGACTGCCGCTGACCGAGGTGCCAGGCCCGGATCTTGCGTCCGGTCACGGACTTGCCGATGACCTTGGACTCGAGAACCGCTGGGCGCGGGTCGGGTGCCGGTCGCGCGGCGGCAGGAGCGCTCGGGGCCCACAGCAAGCCCGAGGCAAGTGCGACCACGGCGCAGGCGGCAGCGGCGCGGCTGGACATCACACGGCGCTGGTCAGATAAGCCCAGGTGAACACGCACACCCCAGTCAGCATGCCGACGTGAGCCAGGATCGACAACCCCGGCCCTTCGGACCACGTGTCGGTGACACCGTCGGAGGCGTGCTTGCCGCTGCTGGGGAGCCAGCGGACGAGCATCAACAGCCCACAGACGGTCACCACCCACCAGAAGCCGAGCGCCACGATGCCGACCAGTGGGTCGCCCAGGGCGCTGTCGGCACTGGAGATCAGGAAGGTCAACCACACCACGATGGCCAGCACGCCGCTCACGGTGTGGACGTTGAGCAGGGACTTGCCGACATAGAGGCGACCTGCTCCTTGACCCCTGCCCATCCGGAGTCGCGTCAACACCACAACGACCAGCGCGAGGCCGGTCAGCACATAAACGATCACCTGGGTCGACACGGGCGGAAGTGTGCCCTACTCGGGAGGGTTGTCGCCACGGTCCCGCGTGTCGGAAGCCGGATCGGCGCCACCGAGGTCGGCCTGAGCGTCGCTGTGGTCACCCGCCGCATCCAGTTGTCGCGCGAGCCGATCGAGGAGGGTGTCGACCTCCGACATCCGGTATCCGCGCACGGCGAGGCTGAATCTGGCACGCCTCAGATCCGTGCCCGAGATCTCGCCGACGGGCAGGACCGGGTCGGGCCGATCGTCATAGGCCTGGGCCAGCGGTTGACCTCGCCCCGCGGCCACGGCGGCGATGCCGCCCATGAGCAGGACCAGCAGGATCGCGAAGAACCACATCATGGGACGTCTCACACCTCGTCTCGAGCGGCGACCATGAGCGAAACAGCCTCGTCGACATCGTCGGTGAGCACGAACATGTCGAGGTCCTGCTCACTGATCTTGCCGTCGGCGAGGACGGTGTCGCGCAGCCAGTCGACCAGGCCGCTCCAGTAGTCGACACCGACCAGGGCGACGGGGAAGTGCGTCACCTTGCCGGTCTGCGCCAGCGTGAACGCCTCGAAGAGTTCATCGAGCGTGCCGAAGCCACCGGGAAGGACGACGTATCCCTGGGAGTACTTCACGAACATGGTCTTGCGCGCGAAGAAGTAGCGGAAGTTGATCCCGACGTCCGCCCAGTCGTTGAGGCCGGACTCGAAGGGCAGTTCGATGCCCAGCCCGACGCTGACTCCGCCGGCCTCGCTCGCGCCCTTGTTGGCGGCCTCCATGGCGCCCGGCCCGCCGCCGGTGATGACGGCGAAGCCGGCCTCCACGAGCCGGTGTCCGAGCTGCTCGGCCAGGGCGTACATCGGATGATCGACCGGGGTCCGCGCGGAGCCAAAGACGGCGATGGCGGGGCCGAGTTCGGCCAAGGCACCGAAGCCCTCGACGAACTCGGCTTGAATGCGCAGGACCCGCCACGGATCGGTGTGGACCCAGTCGGAGGCTCCCCGCGTGTCCAGGAGCCGTGCGTCGGTGGTGCTCTCATCGACCTGGTTGCGACGCTGCACCACCGGGCCCTTGAACTTCGCCCTCATGCGGTCATGCTCATCCCACGGCTCCCGTCAGCCAGTCCCGAAGTTGGTGCTCACACCTTCGCAGGTGCTCGACCGGAACGAACTCGTCCTGCTTGTGGGCCAGCATCGGATCTCCGGGGCCGAAGTTCACCGCGGGGATTCCGAGCGCGGTGAAGCGCGCGACGTCGGTCCACCCGAACTTGGGGTTCACCTCGCGACCCACGGCCTGGACGAACGCCTTGGCCGCCGGCAGGTCGAGGCCGGGCAAGGCGCCGGCAGCGGAGTCGGTGACGCGCACCTCGAACCCCGCGAAGACCTCGCGGACGAACGCCTCGGCCTCCGCCTCGCTCCGGTCCGGCGCGAAGCGGAAGTTCACCTCGACCACGCACTCGTCCGGGATCACATTGCCGGCGACCCCGCCACGGATGCCGACGGCATTGAGCCCCTCGTGGTACTCGAGTCCGTCGATGATCGGCTTGCGTCCCTCGTAGGCGTTCAGCCTGGCGAGGATCTCGGCCGCGCCGTGGATGGCGTTGACACCGCGCCAACTGCGCGCCGAGTGTGCCCGCTCGCCGGTGGTGCGGACCTCGACCCGCAGGGTGCCTTGGCAACCCGCCTCGACCTCGGCGTCGCTGGGTTCCATCAGGATCGCGAAGTCTGCCTGCATCAGTTCGGGGTCGCTCTGGCTCAGCAGTTGGAGTCCGTTGAACTCCGCATCGATCTCTTCGGCCTCGTAGAGGATGTAGGTGACGTCTCGCACCGGCTCGGGGATGCTCGCGGCCAACTTGAGGATGACGGCGTCGCCACCCTTCATGTCGCAGGTGCCCAACCCGTGCAGCAGGTCGCCGTCGGGGCGTTCCTCGTACCGACTGGGCAGGTTGGCATTGACCGGCACGGTGTCGAGGTGACCCGCGATCACCACGCGCTCGCCGCGGCCGAGGTCGGTGCGGGCCACGATCGTGTGACCGTGGCGAGTCACCTCGAGGTGCCCGCACTGGTTCAACGCAGCCTCGACCGCGTCCGCGATCGCCATCTCGTTGAGGCTGACGGACTCGATGTCGACAAGTTGCGCGGTCAGGCTCGCGACGTCTGCGGTCAGGTCGAGGGGTGCCAGGGCGTCGGTCACCGGGCCAGCCTACGGCCGGTCGGTTTCCCCGGTCAGCCGGGGAAACTGACGGTTGGCAGGGGGTTGCAGCCCGTGCCAACGACCCGAATATCGTGCCAAGTCCCCGCCGGCGATCCGATAGAACTAGAACTCGTTCTAGTTCTGGCCTACGCTGCCAGCCATGCGAAATGGTGTTGTCCTGTTCTCCTCCGACCGCGGGATCGCCCCTGCTGCTCTCGCCATCGCGGCCGAGGAGCGCGGGTTCGACACGATCTATGTGCCGGAGCACACCCACATCCCCGTGAAGCGGACCGCCGCACACCCGGGAACCGGCGACGAGACGTTGCCCGATGACCGATATCTGCGCACCCTCGACCCCTGGATCTCCTTGGCCACCTGCGCCGCGGTCACCAGCAAGATCAAGTTGTCGACGGCGGTCGCACTGCCCGTGGAATCCGACCCGATCACCCTGGCCAAGGCGATCGCCACCCTCGACCACCTCTCCGGCGGGCGGGTCGCGATCGGCGCCGGGTTCGGCTGGAACACCGACGAGCTCGAGGACCACCACGTCCCGCCCGCCAAGCGGCGCACGGTCCTCAAGGAGTACGTCGAGGCGATGCGGGCTCTGTGGACCCAGGAGGAGGCGTCCTACGACGGCGAGTTCGTGAAGTTCGGCGCCTCGTGGGCCTACCCCAAGCCCGTCCAGGCGCACATCCCCTTGATCATCGGCGCCGGCGGTGGCCCCAAGACGTTCAAGTGGATCTCCGAGCACGCCGACGGCTGGATGACCACCCCGCAGCAGACCGACATCAGCGAGCAGATCGAGAACCTGAAGTCAGCCTGGGCCGAGGCCGGCCGCGACGGGCTGCCGGACATCCGGATCCTGATCGCATTCCGTCCCGACCCCGACGACCTGATCCGGTGGGCCGAGCAGGGCGTCAGCGAACTCATCTGGGGTGTCCCTGACAAGTCCGAGGACGAGGTGCTGGCCTACCTCGACAAGATGGCGGGTCGGCTGGGCCTCAGCGCCGTCTGACGCCCGGGCGGGGAGGGAGTTTCACCGGGTACCCGGTGAAACTCACGCTCCCCCGTTGAAACTTCCGCGGGGAAGCATGAGTTCGAGCGGGTCAGGCCCGGGGAGGGAGCCCTCCCTCTCTGTCGCGGGCCT
>JBFIDC010000281.1:0-4088 GCA_041581495.1 Nocardioides sp.
CGACGCGCGACTGCGTCAGCTCGGCTGGTAGGGCCACGTCAGCCCGGGCTGAGTCGGGTCAGAGCGGGCGTCGCATCCGATAGGTGCCGTGCCGCACCACGTAGCCGAGTTCGGCGTTGACCCGCCGGATGCCGTGGTTGTTCTCCTCGTTCTGGGTCACGCTGAGTGTTGCTCCCGCAGCCGCGGCTTCGAGGTGGGCCCGCTGCTTGAGCAGTTTGGCCAGGCCGCGCCCGCGCGCACGCGGATCGACGCCGGTGTAGCCGATGAAGAGGTCCTCGTCGACCACCGTCCCGTGCACGATCCCGGCGGGGACGCCATCGACCCGGGCGAGGATCCCGAGTGAGATCGCTCCAGCCGAGGTGGCGACCAGGCCGGGGCAGGTCACCACGTGCCCGGTCAGCGCCTCCGGATTGGTCTGGCTGGCCAGGAGCATCGCGTCCACGGCGTCTTGGTCGGCGAAGTTCAGGTCGGGCCGGACCTCGAGCGTGACCCCAGGCGGCAGGTCCGGAGTGGGGAGATCACGCAGTTCCAGCGCCGACTCGATGGAGAGTTCGTCGATCTCGAAGCCCCAGTGCTGGGCGATGGCCAGTGCGCGGTCCTCGTCGTCGAACACGGTCGAGCGCAGCAACGTCGTCGCTTGCTTGCGGTGCTCCAAGAGCCCGTCATAGAGGCGCCGGCCTAAGCCCTGTCCCTCTGCCTCGAGCCCCACCGTGAGCCACAGCGAGGTCCACCCGGGTGGCATGTGCACCCGGGTCGCGAGGTAGCCCCAGCCGGCGATCGCGCCATCGCCGTCGGTGGCCACCAGGGCAACCAGATCCGGCCAGGTCTGCGGCACCATCAACTGCCAACCGGCATCTGACTCGGTCTGATGTTGGTTGCGCTCGACAGCCATCGCGATCATCGCTTCGTACTGGGCCGGATCGGCCACCGAGATCAGCACACCGGCGATAATGGCACGTGGCGGCTCCGATCGACAGGCTTCGCGGCCTCACTCGTCCCCGGTCAGGTTGAACGCGCGCAGGCGCCAACCGGTGCGCCAGGTGCCGACCACCAGGACGATGCCCGAGGCGATGAGGGCGTAGGTCAGCGGCAGGTCGTCGACCAGCGAGAGGTCGGCGATCCGGTCGACGATCTCCGCAGACCAGCGCACGACACTGAGCCAGCGCACGCCGTCGAGCAGTCCGCCGAGCAGGCCCTCCCAGATGAGCACATAGATCAGCCCGATCACGACCGCGTGCCGGGTCATCACCGACAGCAGAGCGAAGACGGCGCAGTAGGTCGTCCCGCTGACCAGGGAGCCGATCGCGAAGCCGACCGCGAACGACGGCGAATCGGGGCGCAGCACCAAGCCGGCGACCAGCATCGGGAGCACGCCGAAGGCGAGGACGCAGGAGAAGGCGACCACCAACTTGCTGATCACGATCGTGTGCCGCGAGGTGGGTGTGGCCAACAGATAGGAGATCGAACCGTCATCGATCTCCGGCGCCAGCAGGCCAGAGGTGGCGAGCAGGGCGATCAGCGGCACGATCACGACCAGGCCGAGGCGATACAGCGTGACCCCGGCGGACGCCTCGTCCTGGCCGACCAGTACCCGCACCAGGAGCGAGAGACCGATCAGGATCGCCGGCAACACGAACAGCAGGACTCCGCGCCAGCGACTGAAGATGCTGCGGGCGCCCAGTCGGACGATCGTCGGTGAGATGGCCGCGCTCATGAGGACACCAGATAGGAGAAGACGCTCTCCAACGATTCGTCGGTCGGCGTCACCTCGAGGAGTCGGACGCCGTGCTCGCGGGCGAGCCTGGGCAACACCTCGCTGAACCGACCGAAGTCCGAGGCCTCCAGTTCGATCCCGCCGTCGGCTCCACGGCCGGTGCGCAGCCTGGCGCCCCGCACCGAAGCATCGGCCAGGAGCACCGAGGCCAGCAGGCGGTCGTTGTCGGTGCGCAACACGAACCGGTTGGGTCGATCGGTCATCAGTCGCCGGATCGCGCCGAAGTCGCCGGACGCGGCATGCCGACCGGCGACCATCACCTCGATCTGGCGGGCGACCTGCTCGACCTCTTCGAGGATGTGGGAACTGAACAGCACCGTCCGGCCCTCGGCCCCCATCTCGCGCAACAGGTCCATCAGGTGGATGCGTTGGCGGGGGTCCATGCCGTTGAACGGCTCGTCCAACAGCAAGACGGCGGGGTCGTGCACGAGAGAGGCCGCCATCTTGATCCGTTGCTTCATGCCCTTGGAGTAGGTCGAGATGGAGCGGTCCTGGGCGTCGGTCATCTCGATCTGGGCGATCGCGCGCTGGGCGGAGGCACCCGGGTCGTCGAGCCCGTGCAGTTCGGCGCAGGCCACCACGAACTGCCGGCCGGTGAGGTAGTCGAACGTCGCCTCCCGCTCGGGCACCAGGCCCACGGTGCGATAGACCTGCTCGTTGCGCCACAGGGGTTGGCCGTCGACGGTGACCGTGCCCGTCGAGGGAGCGAGGAATCCCGACATCATCGCGATCAGGGTGGTCTTGCCGGCGCCGTTGGGGCCGAGCAACCCGGTCACCCCCGGGCCGATGGTCATCGACACGTCGTTGACGGCCACCACGTTGCGGTACCACCGAGACACGTGGTCGATCTTGATCTCGCTCATCGCTGAACCCCTGTCATGGGCGCACCCGCCGGAAGCGGGCGAGCAGCACGCCGATGCAGCCGAGCACCGTCAGCACTGTCGTCGCGACGTAGGCGATCCCCATCCCGGTCGATCGCGGGGGAGTGGGGGTCGCACGAGGTGAGTCGAACAGGAAGTACTGGACGCCGTTGACCAGCGTGTAGGGCGAGAACAGGCCGGCGATCTCTCCGACGTCGCGTTGGTCGGCGTCATAGGAGATCCCCTGGATCGTCGCCACCACGGTGTAGCTGACCAGCAGCACCACGATCACCGCGGCCACGGCCAGCCCTCGGCGAACCGTCAGTGCCGCGACCACGGCTGACAGCCCGGCCAGGCACGCCGCCAGCAGCAGCGCACCGACCATGCCGCCGAGGAAGCGCTCGGTCTCGCGGGTGAAGGGGAGGTCGGCGAGCAGGCCCCCGAGGTACATCAGCACCAGGGGCGAGCCGATCAGCACGAAGGTGGCGACCGTCAGCGACGCCAACCTCACCAGCACATAGACCGAGCGCCGCATCGGCCGGGCGAGATAGAGCGTGATCGTGCCGAACCGCAGGTCGCGAGAGATCAGCGCCGGCGCCTGTGAGGCGACGAAGACGGAGATGAGCAGTTGGGTGGTGAGCGGATAGCTGGAGTAGGCGACGATCTGGGAGTCGAGTTCCAGCAACTTCCCGGCCTGGACGAGCACCCCGACCAGGATCAGGGCGGGGAGCAGCATCAGGCCCAACAGGATCATCGGCAGCACCTTCGACCGGCCGGATCGGCCCAGGCCGTAGGTGTTGCGCAGCCCGGTCACGAAGAACGCCCATGCCACCGGCCGCTCGCCGAGTCGGGGCCCGGTGTAGGGCCGGTAGCCGAGGTCGTGGATGACCGCGGTCGGCGGCGGCGAGGTCTGCTCAGACTGGTTGGACACTGCCGGCACCTCCCTCACGGAAGACGTCCTCGATGCGGTGGTGGCGCTCCTGGAGGCGGACCAGCCCCAGCCCGAGATCGACGGTGAGATCGCGGACCACGTCGGAGGTGCCGGCATCGCGCACCTCGACCTCGATCAGGCCACCCGGCATGGGTCGGGCGACCAACCCCGCGTCGATGAGCGCCTGGCCGAGTGCCCGGTCGGCATCGCTGCGACCGTGGACCTCCACGATGAGGCTGCCGGTGGCGTGCATGAACTCGGTGGTCGCGGACGACTGGAGCATCTGGCCGCCGTCGAGCACCACCACGTTGTCGCTCACCCGCTCGAGTTCGCCCAGGAGGTGGGAGGTCACCAGGACCGCGATCCCGAAGTCCCCGCCGATGCGCTGCACCAGCGCGAGCATGTCGTCGCGTGAGGCCGGATCGAGGCCGTTGGTGGGTTCGTCGAGCAGGACCAGTCGGGGGTCGTGGACCAGCGCCTGGGCAAGCTTGGCGCGCTGCTTCATGCCGGTCGAGTAGCCGCC
>JBFIDC010000282.1:0-4067 GCA_041581495.1 Nocardioides sp.
ATGCGAGATCTCGTGCGTGGCAACCTGGCGAGACACTCCTCGATCCTCGAGGAGGCCGAGACCATGACCCGCGATGCGTTCCGCGAACGGGTCAAGGACCTCACCCTCGAGTTGGCCGCGACCGGCCAGACCGGGATGGGGTTCCCCGAGTCCTACGGCGGGGGCGGTGACATCGGCGCGTCGATCGCCGCGTTCGAGACGCTGGCCTTCGGTGATCTGTCGGTGCTGGTCAAGGTCGGCGTCCAGTTCGGTCTCTTCGGTGGCGCGATCCTGCAACTGGGCACCAAGGCGCACCACGACGCCTACATCGCCAAGGTGGTCACCGGCGAACTGCTCGGTTGCTTCGCGATGACGGAGACCGGGCACGGCTCCAACGTCCAGGCGCTGGGCACCGTGGCGACCTATGACGCAGCGGCCCAGGAGTTCGTGATCACCACGACTCGTGAGGACGCCTGGAAGGACTACATCGGCAACGCCGCGGCGCACGCGGAGTTGGCGGTCGTCTTCGCCCAACTCGTCGTCGGCGAGGACGACCACGGCGTCCACGCGTTCGTGGTCCCGATTCGTCAAGGCGGCCGGGCCTGCGCCGGAGTCAGCATCGAGGACGACGGCCCCAAGATGGGCCTCAACGGCGTCGACAACGGCCGACTTCACTTCGAGGCCGTCCGTGTCCCGCGCACCTCGCTGCTCAACCGCTTCGCCGACGTGGCCGAGGACGGCACCTACTCCAGCGACATCGACAACGCCAACAAGCGCTTCTTCACGATGCTCGGCACCCTGGTGCAGGGACGCGTGTGCGTGGGGGGTGCGGGCATCAACGCCGCCAAGGTCGCGCAGACGATCGCCATCCGCTACGGCAACGTGCGCCGCCAGTTCGAGGCCACCAGCGACACCCAAGAGGAGTTGCTGCTCGACTACGGCCAGCACCAACGCCGACTGCTCCCACTGCTCGCTCACACCTATGCGCTGCACTTCGCCCAAGAGATCGTCGCCAGCCAGTGCCACGACGTCTTCAGCGGAGTCGAGTCCGATGAGTTGGTGCGCCGCCAACTCGAGTCGCGCGCGGCCGGCACCAAGGCCCTGGCCACCTGGCACGCGACCCGGACCATTCAGGAATGCCGGGAGGCCTGTGGCGGCGCCGGCTACCTCTCGGTCAACCGGTTCGCGGCTCTCAAGGCCGACACCGACGTGTTCACCACCTTCGAGGGCGACAACACGGTGCTGCTCCAGTTGGTGGCCAAGGGACTGCTCACCGACTACTCCAGCGACTTCGCCGATCTGGATCAACTCGGCATGGTGCGATTCGTGGCGGGACTCGCGGTCGAGACCGTTCTGGAGAAGACCAACGCCCACAAGTTGTTCGAGCGAGTCCGTGACCTGTTGCCCGGTGGAGACCAGTGGGACCAGGAGGCGGGGTTGCTCGACTCCAACTACCAACTCGCGATGCTGCGCTTCCGTGAGGAGCACATGCTCGGCGGGGTGGCTCGTCGCCTCAAGCGAGGCATCGACAACGGGATGAACCCTGGCGCGGTGTTCTCCGAGGTCCAAGACCATGTCATCGCGTCCGCGCGCGCCCACGTCGAGCGTCTGGTGCTCGAGGCCTTCGTCGACAAGGTCGCCGAGTTGCCGGACGGGGACAACAAGGTCGTCTTGAGCCTGCTGTGCGATCTGCACGCGCTGAGCACCATCGAGGCCGACCGTGCGTGGTTCATGGAGCACGGCCGGCTGACCACGGCCCGTTCGAAGTCGATCTCCCGCGAGATCAACTCGCTGTGTCGCAAGGTCCGAC
Organism: Nocardioides sp.; assembly: GCA_041581495.1. Taxonomy (GTDB): domain Bacteria; phylum Actinomycetota; class Actinomycetes; order Propionibacteriales; family Nocardioidaceae; genus Nocardioides. Next base: position 1,790 of record JBFIDC010000282.1, read on the forward strand.
CCCTGGCGCGCGACTACGTCGACGCGTTCGGGATCCCCGAGGAGATGCTGCGGGCCCCCGAACTGATCGGCCCCGCTTCATGAGGAACCCGCTCGCCCGGGGCTGGGAGGGCGACCCGCTGTGGGGGTCGGTCTATGACTGGACCGTCGAGCACCGCGTCGTCGGGGGTGCGCTCTGGAAGGTCGCCATCCAAAGCGAACTCGGCAAGTTGTACGCCGCTGCCGCCGAGGTCGCGGCCGCGCCAGCCGGATCGAGAGTGCTCGATGTGCCCTGCGGTGGCGGAGTCGCGATGCGTGCCCTCATGCCGGGCCAGGGCGTCAGGTTCATCGCCGCCGACATCTCCGAGCGGATGATCGATCGGACCGTGAAGCGGGCCCAGGCCAGCGGGGTGGCCGACCAGGTCACCGGCCAGGTGGCCGACGTGGCCCACCTGCCGTTCGACGACTCGAGTTTCGATCTGGTGACCTCGTTCACCGGTTTGCACTGCTTCCCAGACCCGGCGCGAGCCGTCATCGAGATGACCAGGGTGCTCAAGCCCGGTGGGGTCATCACCGGCAGCACGCTGATCACCGACGCGGGCCTGCGCTATGCCGGCATGTGGCGCGGTGGACGGTTCACCGGGCTGCTGGGTCCGGGCTGCTCGTCCACCGAGATCCGGCTCTGGCTGACCGGGCAGGGCATGGACGAGGTGACCCTGACCGTCTCCGGTGCCATGGGCTACTTCCGCGGAGTCAAGGGTCAGTCCTCGCCGACGAAGCCGTTGCGTCGCAAGAAGACCGACCGGGCACAAAAGGACTGACCCGGCCGAAGATTCGGCCGGGCCAGTTCAGAAGAGGTGTTCAGTGCCCCGCGGCGGGCGCGCCCTGGGGTGCCGGGTGCGCAGCGTGGGCGCCGTTCGGGTCGTCCTCGAACCGCTTGAACGAGGCCTGCACCTCGTCCTCGGCGGCCTGACGACCGACCCACTCGGCACCCTCGACGGACTTGCCGGGCTCGAGGTCCTTGTAGACCTCGAAGAAGTGCTGGATCTCGATGCGGTCGTAGTACGAGACGTGGCTGATGTCGCGCAGGTGTTCCAAACGCGGGTCGGTGGCCGGGACGCACAGGACCTTGTCGTCACCGCCGGCCTCGTCGGTCATCCGGAACATGCCGATCGCGCGGCACTTGATGAGGCACCCCGGGAACGTCGGCTCCTGGAGCAGCACCAACGCATCGAGCGGGTCGCCATCGAGGCCGAGGGTGTTCTCGATGTAGCCGTAGTCGGCGGGGTATTGGGTCGAGGTGAACAGCGTCCGGTCCAACCGGATCCGTCCGCTGAGGTGGTCGACCTCGTACTTGTTGCGTTCCCCTTTGGGGATCTCGACCAGGACGTCGAACTCCACTGTTTCCTCCTGTGTGTGCCGGTGCGCCCCCAGTGTCGCGCACAATGGCCCGGTCCGTTGCACGGCGTAGGGGGTTAGAGGGCCAGAGTGACCGAAAGCACTGACAACCCCACTGTGTGTGCGCCCCGACCCGCCCCTCGTCGTCGGGCTCGACGGTGGGTCGGCGGACTGCTGACCCTGACGCTGGTCGCCGCCGGTGCCGCGGCGTACCGACTGGACCTGGTGGTCCCGTGGTACGACCACTTCTTCGCCGCCCCCGCGGCGCCGCCACCCGGTCCGGCCGAGGTGGCGCCACCGGCGGGACTCGAACTGCCTCCGGTGCCGGACGTGGAGGCGGTCGCGCAGCCACTGCCCGAGCCCGGCGCGGTCTCGGCCCGGAAGGTCGAAGCGGCGATCGCGCCGTTCCTCGCCGACCCCAACCTGGGGCCCCGAGTGCTGGCCGCCGTCGATGACCTGACGACTGGCCGGTCCTTGGCGCGGGTCGGCTCCGGCACGGCCATCCCCGCGTCGACGACCAAACTGCTGACCTCGCTGGCGGCCCTCTCGGCACTGGGACCCGAGCGCACCTTCCAGACCCGGGTGGTCGCCGGTGGCAGCGGCACCATCGTGCTGGTCGGCGGCGGCGACCCCTATTTGATGGCCGAGGCCAACGACCAGGACCCGCTGCGCTATCCCGAGCGGGCCGACATCACCACCTTGGCCGCGCTCACCGCGCAAGCGCTGCGCGACCAGGGTCGCAAGCGGGTCTCGGTGGGCTATGACGACTCGTTGTTCGATGGCCCCCGGTTCAACCCCGCGTGGCCGCCGTCCTACGCCGCGGAGCACGTCGTCTCGCCGATCACCGCCCTGTGGGTCGATCAGGGTCGGGTGCCCGGCTCGTTCCGTCGGGTCGAGGATCC
>JBFIDC010000283.1:0-4057 GCA_041581495.1 Nocardioides sp.
GGCATAGTGCCGCGACTCGGCGCGGGTCGAGAACCGCGGCCCCTCGATCACGACCATGGTGCTGCCGATCCGGATCGAGGAGTCGACGGCCGCGATGGCGTCGGTCAGACGCGCGCAGTAGGGGTCGCCGAACGGGAGATGAACCGCGCCCTGCTCGACGTAGGAGCCGATCCGCCGATGGGTCCGGTCCACGAGTTGATCCGGAACCACCACATCACCCGGCGCGACTCCGTCCTGCTCCCGTGGGCGCAGTCCACCGACAGCGCACGGGGCGAGAACCTGGCGGACACCCAGCGACCGCAGCGCCCACAGGTTGGCGCGGTAGTTGATGCCGTGCGGCGGGAAGTCGTGGTGAGAACCGTGCCGGGGCAAGAACGCGACTCGACGTCCGGCCACGGTGCCGACCGAGACGGGCGCGGATGGCTCGCCATAGGGCGTGCTGATCCGGTGCTCCTCAGGATCCTCGATGAAGGAGTAGAACCCAGTGCCGCCGATCACGGCGATCTCCGCTGCAGTCACGAGGGCAACTGTGCCAAACCGCCATCGGCCGAGGGCGCGTGGCGAGGCGTCCGGACCCCGGCCAGGATCACGGCCAACGCCAAGGCGACGGTGGCGACCGCCAACGTGGGATAGCCGAGGAGCCCGTTGACCACGCCGGCGAGGGCACCGGCGGCGGCCGCGGTCAGCCCCATCACCAGGTCCGCGGTGCCCTGAACGTCGGTGCGGACCGCCAAGGGTGCGTGATCAGAGATCAGCGTCGACGCGGAGACGGTCGCAGCCGACCACCCCAGCCCGAGCAGGAAGAGCCCGGCAAAGATCTCGGTGGAGTTCCCCTCGGGGGCCAGGGCACACAGCACCAGCGAGACCAGGATCAGGATCCCGCCTCCCAGCAGCACCCTGTCCCGCCCGATCCGGTCGGCCAGCCACCCCATCACCGGAGCGAAGGCGAACATCCCGAGCACGTGCACGCTGATGACGATGCCGATGATGCGCAACGAGGCACCCCCGTGCTCCATGTGCAGCGGAGTCATCGTCATCACCCCGATCATGGCGGCGTGGCTGCCCGCCAACCCGAGGATCGCCCAGCCGAGGACCGGGCGCTCGTGCACGGCCTGGCGCGCCAACCGCCACGAGGAGGTGCGCGCGTCGGGGACGTCCCCGAGTGAATCGGCGAGATCAACGGGTTCACCCGCGGTCGCGGCCTCCCGGGCGAGCAACAACGGGTCGGGTCGCAGTCGGATCCAGACGACCAAGGCTGCCAGGGTCATGCCGAGCGCGCCGAAGGCGAAGGGGCCGGCCAGGACCGGGATCCCGACGCCGTTCGCGAAGGCGCCGGCGGGGCCGGAGAGGTTCGGGCCTGCCACCGCACCGATGGTGGTGGCCCACACCACCGTCGACAGCGCCCGACCGCGCTTCTCTTCGGTCGCCAGATCGGTGGCGGCGTACCTCGCACTGTTGTTGGCTGCGGTGGTCGAGCCCAACAGGACCGCTCCGAAGAGCAACAGGGTCATCGAGCCCAGGACTGCCGCAACGACGGCCAGCAGGCTGCCGGTCGCGCCGAGCAGGTAGCCGGTGACCAGACCCATGCGGCGCCCGCGGGCGGACATCAGTCGGGCCAGAAGGTAGGCCGCGACCGCTGAGCCGAGCACCTGAAAGGTCTGCACCAGACCGGCGAGCGTCTCCGAACCGGAGACATCACGGGCCAGGAGTGATGCGGTGGCGACGCCGATGGTGATGCCGACGGCTCCCACGGCCTGGCTGATCACCAGCGTGGTGACGGTGTGTCGCTGAGCCGCCTCGATGTCCACCGGGAGCGACGGAGTCACCGATCCCTCGCCGGCAGTTCCAGCACCTGCCACACCACGGCCCAGACCCGTTTGGGTTCCTCTCCGGCATCGAGTGCCTCTCGCGCCGTGCGCCCGCCGAGGTCCGACATCACGAACTGGTCGGCCCAGACCCGGTAGTAGCCCGTGCCCAACGCCGCCTCCAGGCGAGACCAGAACTCCGTATGCCGCACCCGCCTAATCTCGCATGGGGTCCGGCCGGTCAGCACGGCGGTGGGCTCATCCATCGCGGTGGGCGTGGGGCGCGAGGCCATGCATGCAGACATCGGCGAAGCGGACCCCGTCTCCGTCCGGGATCGGGAGAAAAGAGGCCCGCTGCCCCTCGATGCGGAACCCGGCGCGCAGGGCGGTCCGGCAGGAGGCCTGGTTCTCGACGGCGTGGTCGAGTTGGAGGCGTTGCAGATCCTTGCCGTCGCTGGCGAGCAACCATTGCGACAGCAGGCGTAGGGCCGCACTCGCCACTCCGCGGCCCCGGGCCCACGGAAGGACGTTGTAGCCGAGGTCGGCGATCCGGAACATCGGTGGCAGGTCGATCCTGAGGTCGATCGACCCCAGCACCTTGGCGTCGTCCTCCGGGTCGGCGATCACCCAGTCCCGTGGCGCGAGCAGCGCATCGGGCTGGCGAGCCGCTTGGATCCGTTCCTGGACCCGCTCCAGGGTCGCCGGGGCCATCGGTGGGGACCAACGCCGGACGTCGGGATCGGCGCTGAGAGCGAGCCGGGCCGGCGCGTCGTCGAGACGCCAGGTGCGCAACAGCACCAGGCCATCGCTCAGTCCGCGCTGCGGCCACAGTCCTGCCATGCCCGGACCCTAGGACACCGGGGCGTCGATCGCCTCCCGGATATCCCACGCGTGGTGGATCACGTCGTGCAGGTGGTAGAGCCCGATGGTCTCGACGGTGAACTCGCTGCCGTTGCTGCGCAACCCGATCCGCGACCACTGGTTCGCCTCGACCGAGTCGTAGCGGTTCGCCACCGCTTCGCCTGCCTCGACCAACTCCCCGCTGACCGTTGCCGGATCCTGCTCGGCGTACCCCTGCTCGACCGCTGTCGCGTCCTGGTCCCAGTTGGCGAAGGTCGGCGAGTCCTCGGCCAGCATGAGGTTCACCCGCTCGAGGAAGACGCGGTGGACGTCGCGGACGTGGCAGGCGTACTCCAGCGGCGACCACACGCCTGGTGAGGGACGCCGCGACGGGTCCGCGCTCTCCAGCACCGTTCGCCAGGCCACCAGGTTGGCGCGGATCGCCGCGCCGATCGAGGCGGTGTCGACCGAGCCGGCGTCGAATCCACACTCGCTGCAGGGCCGGTCCAGCACCCAGGTCCAGTCTTTGGTGTCGGGGATGATCGTCATGACACCGATGCTGTCAGCGAGTCGCTCGCCACACCCTCCAGATCGTGCCAATCATCGCCACAATGGCGCCATGATCGTGCGCTCAGCGACACCGTCCGACCTGGCGGCCGTAGCCGCCATCTACGACGAGGAAGTCCTCACCGGCATCTCGACCTTCGACACTGAGCCGAGGCCCGCTGACTACTGGCGGTCTCGTCTACACAGCACCGAGGCGGGAGACCGATTCCTAGTCGCCGACGACGATGGCGTCACCATCGGCTTCGCGTGCTCGTCCTCCTACCGCCCGCGTCCGGCCTATGCCCGCACCCGCGAGACGTCCCTCTATCTGGCCCGGCAGGCGCGTGGGCAGGGCATTGGCAAAGCTCTGTACGCCACCTTGCTTGACCAGATCCGAGCCGACGGCACGCACACCGCGGTCGCCGTGATCGCGCAGCCGAACCCGGCCAGCGAGGCCCTGCATGTGGCCTGTGGATTCGAACGTGTCGGCCTGGTGCCCCAGGTCGGACGCAAGTTCGACCGCTGGATAGATACCGCGTTCTACGCGTTAGTGCTGTAGCCGAGGTCGTGGAGGAACGCCTCCGGGGAGGCCAGGCTGATCCGCAACTCGCGCAACCGCACCGGGAAGCCCAGCACCGGGAAGCCCAGCACGCGCCCTCGGCCCACGGGAAAGATGGTCAGCCGCACCAGTCCAGTTGAGGAGGTGTTGACCAACCAACGCCTGCGCCAGCCGTGCGGGCGGGGCCTGGCGTGTCGAGTCAGGTCAACAGCAGCGTATCGAGGCGACGGCGCACCACGATGAGTCCGAGCACCCCCATCGCCAGCAGGTAGACCACCGAGATGGCCGAGGCTGTCGACAGCGCACC
>JBFIDC010000284.1:0-4042 GCA_041581495.1 Nocardioides sp.
ACCGTGGCGCTCAACCCGGCCCGCATTCCGCACGGGCATCCCACCTCACCAGCACTCGACGAGGCCCGCGCACGGCTCGCCCAGCACGGCCCGGCCGGAATCGCCCGGCTCGCCGAACTCCAGTCGGCCTGACCTCTCGCGTTCCAAGCAGGGCAGCGCGGCGCCTCGCAGTCCAGATGGTGAGCCAGAGAAGCGGGGCTTCATCGCCAGGGACCGCTAGCTCAAGCGGCACTGACCTGAAGCGACGAACGTCGCCGCGATGCGCGGCTCAAGGCCGTGAGTAGGGCAGGCTGTGGCGGTGCACTACATCGGCCTCGACCTCGCGTGGGGTGAGCGCAAGCCCACCGGGGTCGCTGTGCTCGACGACACCGGCCGACTGGTGCACCTGAGCGCCGCAACCGACGACGACTCGATCGTGGCTTCACTCGCGTCGTTCGTCGAGGGCGAGTGCCTGGTCGCGATCGACGCTCCGCTGATCGTCACCAACCCCACCGGGAACCGGCCGGCCGAGGCGGCACTCAACAAGGACTTCGCTCGCTTCGATGCCGGCGCCCACCCCTCCAACACGGGCAAACCGGAGTTCGCCGAGCAGCCGCGCGGCGCCCGGATCGCGGCCCGGCTCAAGCTCGACATGGACCCGCGATCGGGACGCGCGCGCCGGGCGATCGAGGTCTATCCGCACCCGGCGACGGTGGCGCTGTTCCGGCTGGGCCGGACCCTGAAGTACAAGAACAAGCCCGGCCGCTCGCTGGTTCAACTCCGCTCGGAACTGCTCGTGCTGATGGGGTTGCTGGAGAGCCTCACCCGCGCCGACCCCCGACTCCTGGTGGACGGGGAGCCCTGGCAGAGCCTGCGCACCACTGTCGAGAACGCCGAACGCAAGAGCGAACTGCGTGTCGTCGAGGACCAGGTCGACGCGGTCGTGTGCGCCTATGTCGCCATGTTCGCCGACCGCGAACCCGCCCGCACCACGACGTACGGCGACTTCGCCACCGGCTACATCGTCACCCCGTCGCTGCCCGAGGACCTCACGCCGACACCGCGCGGTCCTCGGGTGCCGCGCGACAAGGTCGGCGACGCGGTGCGTGAGTACGCCGCCCTGCAGCCCAAGCTCAAACCGGTGACCAGGGACTTCATGCGCCTGGTCACCGCGGTCCTCGACGAGGCCGGAATCAACTACCTCAGCGTCACCGGGCGCACCAAGTCGGTGGCGTCCTTCGCCGCCAAGGCCGCGGCCACCGGTGCCGACGGCCGGCTTGAGCACCCCGAACCGCTGCACGACATCACCGACCAGGTGGGCCTGCGGGTGATCACCTATGTGCACGCCGATGTGCAGGCGGTCGTCGACCTGCTCGGCGACCAGATGACGGTGCTCGAGGACCGCGACATGGGCCAGGAGGCGGTCAGCGAGGGCCGGTTCGGCTACGCCTCGCGCCACCTGCTGATCAGCCTCGGTGAGGAGCGTGCCGACCAGCCCGGGTACGAGACCCTGCGCGGGAGGCAGGCCTCGGTCCAGATCCGCACCGTGCTCCAGCACGCGTGGGCGGAGTTCGAGCACGAGGTCAGATACAAGGGCACCATCCCCGAGGAGCACGTCTCCGACTTCGATCGCCGGTTCACTCTGGCCGCCGGCCTGCTCGAACTGGCCGACCGCGAGTTCTCCACGATTCGTGACCGACTGCGCTCCGCCGGCGCCGGCCCCGCCGCGGAGCCGGCGATCGACGACGACCCGAGGATCAGCCCGCGCGAACTCGCGGCGTTCCTGGCCGGGCAGTACCTCGACGCCGGCTGGTCGCGCACCGAGCACTACGCGTGGATCTCCGACCTGCTTCTCGAACTCGGCATCACCTCGCTCACCGAACTCGGCGAGGTCCTGCGCCCGGTCGACGCCGAAGCGCTGACCGCACGCATGGCCTACCGCTACCCACCGGGCGCGGTTCGCCGCCTCGACGACGCGCTGCTGTGGGTCTATGGCGACACCTATGTCGACCTGCGCGGCAACGCCGAGCGGACCGACGCGTTGCGCGGGCGCCTCGAGAGGCTCCGACAGGACGTACCCGGCTCGCGATAGATTGGTGTTCGGGGAGGGGGCATCGAGGATCAACCGGGTCCGAGAATCGTTGAGCAGAATCAGCGAAAGCCCATGCGGCCATGGGAGGAAACTGGTGAGTTCCGAGTCCACGCATCGACCCTCCCGAGCCGAAGCAGCCTCGCTGGACGCTCTGGAGTACCTGCGGGACGCCGGCAGCCGGCCCTTGATGAACTCGTTCCCCCACGGCGCGGTCTTCGCCTTCGACGCCGACCTCCGCTACCTCTCCGCCGGCGGGAGCGGCTTGGCAGCCATCGGGTTCTCCCGAGAGATGCTGGAGGGCAAGACGCTGTTCGAGGTCTTCCCTGAGGAGACGGCGAAGCTGATCGAGCCGTCCTATCGCGCCGCACTCGCGGGCACCCCGACGATTCGAGACGTCCCCTATGCCGGACGCATCTTCACCCAGCGCCTCGCGCCGGTCACCGACGACACCGGTCGGATCGTCGCCGGCCTGGGGTTCGCTCATGACGTGACCGCCGCCCTGGCCGCCGAGAACGCCTTGCGCGAGTCAGAGGAGCGCAACCGACTCACCTTCGAACACGCCCCGATCGGGCAAGCGCTGATCGAGCTCGATGGCCGGTGGCGGCAGGTCAACGCTGCGGTCGTGGAGCTGACCGGGTATTCCGAGCAGCAGCTGCTGCAGATGACATTCCAGGACATCACTCACCCCGATGACCTCGATCTCGACATCGACCACTTGAACCAACTCGTCGCGGGCGAGATCAACTCCTATCAGATCGAGAAGCGCTACTTCACCGCGTCGGGATTGATCGTGTGGGTCCTGCTCTCGGTGGCCCTGGTCCACGACGAGGACGGCGCACCGCTCTATTTCATCTCGCAGATCCAAGACATCACCGAACGCAAGCGGCAGCAGCAGACCCTCCAGGACCTGACCGCGATGCTGGCCCACGATCTGCGCACCCCGGCGGCGGTGATCGGCGGGTTCGCCGAACTGCTGACCGGCTCGTTGGCCTCCGACGAGGACCAGGTTCGCGCCGCCGCGGGGCGGATCGCAGCGGCCGGACGCACGCTGACCCATCTGCTCGACAACGCGCTCACCGCCAGCACGCTCGATGCGGGAAAGCTCAAGCCCGCACCGCGTGCGGTCTCGGTCCCCGCCGCGGTGATCGAGACCCTGGCGACGCTCGAACTCGGATCCGCGAACGTCGACACGACCGACCTGCAGGAGTGCACCGCCTGGGTGGACCCGGTCCACCTGTCCCAGATCACCGCCAACCTGCTCACCAACGCCGCGAAGTACGGAGGCGACCAGATCCGGGTGGCCTCAGCCGCCTCCGGAGACCGGGTGCAACTCTCGGTGACGGACAACGGTCCCGGGGTCGAACCCGACTTCGTGCCGTACCTGTTCGATCGATTCAGCCGGTCCAGCAACGCGCGCACCGGCCAGAAGCGAGGCAGCGGTCTCGGGCTCTACATCGTCCAGGACCTGCTGAGCGCCAACGGCGGCGCGATCCACTACTGCGCAGACGCAGATGGAGGAGCCAGTTTCGTCGTCGAACTGTTGACTTCGCCCGAGGCCAGTTCGCCCAGTTCGACCTGATACCCCGCATAGGTCGCGCGGAGTGCATCGCCGGGCCAGTTCGGCGGGAGCAGTGGCGCGGGCAGCAGTGGATCGGTGGCAAGGTGTCGCACCAGGTGCGCCGCCGCCGCGAAGCGCGCCGCGGGGTCGCGGGTCCGCTCGAACTGAATCCTGAGCATCCGGCCGCGATCCGACCAGCCTGCGAGATCCCACAGCCTCGAGGCGAGCACCGCCGGGTCGCCGTCCGGTCGGGCCGTGAAGCAGGCCAGCACCGACTGCGACCGGTACCCCGGCTCGCGGCGCAGGTTCGCGGGCCGGGTCCAGACCCCTTCACGCAGTTCCGCCATCCGCGCCTCGCCCAGCTCGTCTCGCAGCGCGGCCCGTTCTGGGCTGGAGCGTCCGGTGACGGTGAC
>JBFIDC010000285.1:0-4042 GCA_041581495.1 Nocardioides sp.
GAGCAGGGCCCCGGCCACGATGTCGATCACGTAGTGCTCGCCGTAGTAGACCAACGCCGTGCTCATCGCCAGGGGATAGAGAACCAGGAGCCAGCGCAGGGGGGTGCGGAGTCGCCAGATGCCGTACATCGCGACCAAGAAGGTGATGCCGGCATGCAGAGACGGCATCGCCGCGACCGGGTTGCCGACGCCCTGGAGCACCAGATCGAGGCGGCCCAGGCCGAGGTCGCGCCAGCCGCGGCCGGTCAGCCTGGGGATCTGCTCGGCGAGATAACCCTCGTCGGCGGCCAGCCACGGTGGCGCCATCGGGTAGGCGATGTAGACGACCAGGGCGCCGAAGTTCATCGCGACGTAGCGGCGGAACCACAGCACCCATTCGGCGCGCTCGCGGACCCACAGGACCGCCGCGATGGTCAGGCCGGTGAGGAAGTGGCTGGCATAGACGGTGGTGAAGAAGACGTCGTACCAGCGGGGGTCGCTCTCACGCAGGCACGGCCGCCCGCACCAGGCGTCCTGGAGTTGCTGGGTCGGCAGCGCACCGTTGCCCCCGAAGGTCGAGGAGATCCACTCGTCGACCCGGATCGGCATCGAGTAGTGCACCGGCAGGCCGAGTTCGTCGGTCAGGCCCCGGGTGTAGAAGTAGATGACCAGCCCCACCACCGGCGGCCACCAGTCGCGCAGGAACCTCAGGTGATAGCGCCGAGGCGCCTCGATGTGCCACGCGATCGTGCCGAACCACAGCCAGACGAAGACCTGCACCGTGTCGTTGGGGATGCCGAGAACCTTGCTCCATGCGATGAGCAGGACGGCGTAGGTGAGCATGGCCACGACCCGAGCCGAGCGCCGGGTGACTTGGCTCGGTGCGACCCCACGGTCGATCAGGGTGGCGCTCAACTCGGACATGGGTGCACTGGTCAGTCGAGCGGATCCAGCGCGCTGTAGGTCGTCACTGCCCCGGCCAGCTCGCGAAGGTGGTGGGTGCCGTCCCCGAGCAGGTGGTCGAGCGCCGTCAAGGAGGCCATCGCCATGCCGACGGAGTATTCCATCGTCACCGCGATCCCACCATGCAACTGGATGGCCTCTTGGCCCACGTGGCGTCCGGCGCGACTCACCTGGAGCGAGACCCGCCTGGCGGCATCGGCCACGTCGGTCGGGTCGCCGGCGGCGACCACCATCGTGGCCCAGTCGACCATGCTCTGGGTCAGTTCGAGCGAGACATACATGTCGGCGGCCCTGAACGTCAGCGACTGGAACGTGCTGAGCGGGACGCCGAACTGCTTGCGGCTGCGCAGATACTCGGTGGTGGTCGGCAGCAGGAACTGCATGGTCCCCAGTGCCTGGTTGGCCGCCATCACCCGCGCGATGTCTTGGACGGTGGCGATGCTGGCCGTGACGTCGAGCCCGGGCTCACCCAGGGGAGTGGCGGCGGTGCCCTCGAAGGTGACCTTGGCGGCCCGGGTGCCGTCGTAGGTCGCATAGCCGGTGCGGTCGGCGGCCCCGCCGTCGACTCGGAACAGGCCGGTCCCGCCACCGGGAAGTGCGGCGCTGACGATCAGGACGTCGGCGCGGGCGCCGTGCGGCACCGGCTCCTTGACACCGGTGAGCGTCCACGAGTCGCCGTCGCCCTCCTCGGTGACCTGTGCGGTGACCTGCTCGGCCGACGAGTTCCACCCGCGGCCGGGCTCGTCGTGGGCGAACGCCAGCACGCTCTCGCCACCCGAGAGCGCGCCGAGGATCTCCTGGCGCTGCTCGGGGGTGCCGCAGGCCGAGACCAAGCCGCCAGCCAACACCACCGAGGTCAGGTACGGCTCGGGAGCGATGACTCGTCCGAGTTCTTGGCACACGATGCCGATCTCGACCGGACCGGCGCCGACTCCGCCGTCGTCCTCGCTGAACGGCAGGCCGAGCAGGCCCATCTCGGCCATCTTGGTCCACAGGGATTCGTCGAAGCCCGGGTCGGTGGTGACCGTCTGGCGGCGGTTCTCGTAGTCGGCGTACGCCTTGCCGACCAGGCCGCGCACGGCCTCACGCAGAGCGTCTTGTTCGTCGTCGTAGAGGAAGTCCATCGTCTCTCCTCAGAGGCCCAGGATGTTGCGGGAAATGATCTGACGTTGCACCTCGTTGGAGCCGCCATAGATGGAGGCCTTGCGGAGGTTCAGATACAGCGGTGCAGCCACCCGCTCCCACTCGGTGAGGGAGCTGTCATCGGCCGCGCCACTGGCCAGTCCGGCGGGGCCGGCCAGGTCGAGCACGAGTTCGCTCACGGCCTGCTGCAGTTCGCTGCCCTTGAGTTTGAGCACCGACGAGGCGGGGTGCGGCTTGCCGTCGAGGGAGTTGGCGGCGACCCGCATCGTGGTCAATTCGAGGGCGAGGAGTTCGTTCTCGAGTTCGGCGATGCGCGCGCGCAGCAGTGGGTCGTCGGCGAATCGGTCCTCGGCCAGACCTTTGATCCGGGCGATCACCCGCTTGGTGACGCCCGAGGGGGCGACGCCGACCCGCTCGTTGCCGAGCAGGAACTTCGCGATGCTCCAGCCGCCATTGAGTTCGCCGACCAGGTTGGCGCCCGGCACGCGGACGTCGGTGAACCAGACCTCGTTGACCTCATGGCCTCCGTCGATGAGCTGGATCGGACGCACCTCGAGGCCGGGGCTGGTCATGTCGATGAGCAGCATCGAGATCCCGGACTGCTTCTTCACATCTGGGTCGGTGCGGACCAGGGTGAAGATCCAGTCGCCGTACTGACCCAGGGTGGTCCAGGTCTTCTGGCCGTTGACGATCCAGTCGTCGCCGTCCCTGACCGCGGTGGTGCGCAGGCTGGCGAGGTCGGAGCCGGCGTCAGGCTCGGAGAAGCCTTGGGACCAGAAGATGTCGATGTTGGCGGTCTTGGGCAGGAACTCCCGTTTCTGCTCCTCGGTGCCGAAGTGCGCGATCACCGGGCCGATCATCCCGGCGTTGAAGGCCAACGGCGTCGGGACGAACGCGCGCTCCATCTCTTCGTGCCAGATGTGGAACTGGATTTCGGTCCAGTCCTGGCCGCCGTACTCGACCGGCCAGCGCGGAACGGCCAAACCGGCCGCGTTGAGGGTCCGCTGCGCCTCGACGATCTGGTCCTTGGAGAGCTCACGACCCTCGGCGACGGTCCTGCGGATCTCTTCGGATACCTGGGTGGTGAAGAACTCGCGCATCTCGTCGCGGAACGCGCGTTCCTCCTGCGACAACTTGAGCTGCATCGCGTCTCCTACTGGTTGGTAGCACTCAGGCCCCCATCATGGCTGATGCCCGTACAGCGAGCGCCCGCTCAGGATGGCTAGGTGAGGTTTTGCTCACCCTTCGCGGCGTAACTTCGGGCCGTCTCGACTGTTGGACAGGTGATCACGGGGGACGGGCCTACAGGCGCATGCCCCGGATCGGGTCGCCGGAAGGCCGATGACCCTGTCGCGTCACGGGAGAATGCTCATGAAGCTACACACTCGGTTCCTCACGCTGTCGGTCGCGACAGGGCTGGCGATCTTTGGGCTGGCGCTGCCGGCCGCCGCCGCCTCGCCCGACATCGTGACGCGCACTCCGGCTGAGGACAGCTTCGTTTCCACGGCCCCGTCGGGGGTTTCGATCACCTTCGACCAGAGCGTGGCCACCAGTTCAACGATCTCGGTCTCGGGGCCGGCCATGTCGCCCCCGTGCACCAAGAACGCCCCGAACGTCTCGCCCGGTGCGACGCTCTCGTGTCAGTTCGTCGGTCCGGTACCTGATGGCACCTACACGGTGAGTTACACCGCGAATTCCACCGGAGCCGACCCAGCGACCACGGGCTCCTACAGCTTCCACGTCGACGCGACCTCGCCCGGCGACCCCACGGTTACGACAACCAACCCGGTCGACGGCGGCGCTAAGAAGTCAGCGGGCTTCACCTATGTCGTCAACGCCAGCGAGACGCTGGACGGTTCCAGTCGGGTCGATCTCTTCGACAACACCCTGACCCAGGTCAGCGTCACCAAGACGGTGTCCGGGAGCACGATCACCACAACGCCTGTCGGCACCCTCC
>JBFIDC010000286.1:0-4026 GCA_041581495.1 Nocardioides sp.
CGCCACCACGATCAGCGTCGGGCGGCGGGAATCAGCCGGTACGCCGTACCGTTGCGACAACGTGTCCTGCGATTCCACGCCTCAACTGTGCCACTCACCCCAACGACTCCCGACACTAGGCTGATCCCCGTGCCGAATCCTTCCGGGCCCCGAGCCGGCCTCCGGCTCATGCATGTGCACGCACACCCCGATGACGAATCCAGCAAGGGTGCTGCCTCGACGGCGATGTATGTCTCCGAGGGCGTCGACGTCCACGTGGTGACCTGCACGGGAGGCGAGCGTGGCTCGATCCTGAACCCCAAGATGGATCGACCCGAGGTGCTGGCCAACATCACCGAGATCCGTCGTCAGGAGATGGAGCGGGCCCGCGACATCCTCGGTGTTCGGCAGGACTGGTTGGGATTCGTCGATTCCGGCTGGCCCGAGGGGGACCCCAAGCCTCCGCTGCCCGAGGGCTGCTTCGCCCTCGTCCCGACCGAGGAGGCGGCCGCGCCGCTGGTTCGCCTGATGCGCGAGTTCCGCCCCCACGTCGTGACGACCTACGACGAACGTGGTGGCTATCCCCACCCCGACCACATCAAGTGCCACGAGGTCTCGGTGGCGGCGTTCGAGGCCGCCGGCGATGCGACGAAGTACCCCGACCTCGGTGCGCCCTGGCAGCCGCAGAAGTTGTACTACCACCACTCGTTCAACCGGCCCCGGATGCTGGCGCTGCACGAGGCGATGCTCGCCCACGGCCTCGAGTCACCCTGGGAGGAGCGGCTCAAGGAGTGGAAGCCTGAACCCGAGTGGGACGCCCGCATCACCACGAAGGTGCCGTGCAGTGACTTCTTCGGGGTGCGTGACCAAGCCCTGCTGGCGCACGCCACCCAGATCGACCCCGACGGCTTCTGGTTCGCCATCCCGCGGGAGATCCAAGTCGACGTCGCGCCGACCGAGGACTTCGAACTCGTGGTGAGTCACGTGCCCTCCCAGACCCCCGAGGACGACCTGTTCGCCGGGGTCCAACCGGACGCCTGAGAGACTGGGCGACATGTACGAATCCGCTCTCGTCATCGCGTTGCGTCTCGCCGAAGAGGGGCCCGAGGACAAGGACGTCGTGGCCGGGTACGGCGCACTCGCGCTGTTCTTGTTTCTCTTCGCGGCCGTCGCGTTGCTCGGGATCAGCCTGACCCGGCACTTGCGCAAGGCCGAGGCAGCCGCCGAGGCCGGCGTGTTCGGAGAGGACGAAGCCGAACCCGAGGACGCCGAGGGCGCCAACGGTTCTGGCCAGTCCGCCTGATCGACGCTGGTGCACGCCCAGCCCAAGATCGTCGGCGTCGCCGAACCCTCACAACCCGCGGGCGCCGTCATCGTCCTGCACGGTGGCGCCCAACGCGGCGACAGCCGGATGCAGGTGAGCCCCACCCAACTCTCGGTGGTGCGGATGATCCCGACCGCGCGAGCGGTGGTTCGCGCCGCGAGTGGCCGACTGGCGGTCTATCGGCTGCTCAACTCGTGGCGGGGCTGGGATCACGAGCACACCCCACTCGACGACGCCATCTGGAGCCTGGCTCAGATCAGGGCACGGCACCCGGACCTGCCGATCGGGCTGGTCGGACACTCGCTGGGCGGTCGCGCCGCCCTGTTGGCGGGAGCCCAGCCCCAGGTCCGATCCGTCGTCGCCCTCAACCCGTGGGTCTATCCGACCGACACCGCTGACCTCACGGGCCGGCGGGTGCTGATCGTCCATGGGCTCCGCGACAAGATCGCCGCTCCCGAGCGGGCGCGGACTGTCGCCGCCAACCTCTCGCTCACCGCCGACCTGGACTTCGTCACGATCCCCGACGGGAAGCACGCCATGATCCGGCGCGGCCGCGAGTTCGACGGGCGCGCTGCCGAGTTCACCGCACAGGCTCTGCTGCACGCCCGCTGAGACTCCCTGACCGGCCTTGGGTGCTGGGTTCTAGAGTTCCAACGTGACCGCCGCCACTAACCCCCGCCCTCTCAACCTCGCCGACATCATCGAGACGATGGCCGACGCCGTCCCCGATCGAGTAGCAGTGGCGACGATGGATCGCGACTACACCTATGCCGAGGTCGATGAGCGATCCACCCGACTGGCCAACCACCTCGTCTCGCTCGGGGTTCGCCCCGGTGACCACGTCGCGGTCCACTCGGCGAACCGGATCGAGTGGGTCGATGCGTTCTATGCCTGCCTCAAGGCGCGGGCGGTGCCGATCAACATCAACTTCAAGTACCTCCACGACGAGTTGGCCTACCTCTACGACAACGCCGACTGCGTGGCCACCGTGGTGGCGCCCGAACATCTGGCGGCAGTGGAGGCCCTCGACCTGCCCAAGCTCAAGCACGTGATCGTGCTGGGCGAGGAGTACGACGCCGCGTTGGCGGCGGCCTCGACCGAGCGACTGGGTGGCCGCAGCGGCGAGGACCCTTACGTGCTCTACACCGGCGGCACCACGGGCAGTCCCAAGGGCGTGATCTGGCGCAACGAGGACCTCATCGTGGCCGCGCTCAACTCGGCCCGCATGGGTGCGCCGATCGAATCGGTCGAGGCACTCGGCGCCGAAGCCGCCGCCACCGAATCCCCCATGGTGATGCTCGCCTGCGGCCCGATGATGCACGGCGGCAGCCAGTGGATCCTGGGCAATGCCCACGTCACCGGCGCCACCGTGGCGCTGTTCGACCAGCCGAACTTCAGCGCGGAGGCGATTCTCGACCTGGTCCAGAAGGCGGGGGTGAACTCGCTGACCTTCCTCGGCGACGCCATGGGCCGCCCGGTGGCCGACGCGATCCTGGCCGAGCCGGACCGCTGGGACCTCTCCTCGTTGGTGGCGGTCTCCAACGGTGCCGCGCCGCTCTCCGAGGGTGTGCGCGAGCAGATCCGGCGCGCCCTGCCGGGACGGTTCATCCTCGACACCTACGGTTCCTCGGAGTCCGGTGCCACTGCCTCACGCGTCGACGACGGCACCGAGGCGGCGTTGGGTGCGCCCAAGTTCGCCGCCGGCCCCGACATCGAGGTCTTCGATGCCGACATGAAGCCGTGCCCGCCCGGAGTGGACGGGATGCTCGGCCGCTCCGGTCCCATGCCGCTGGGCTACTACAAGGACCCGGCCAAGACCGCTGCCACCTTCAGGGAGGTCGACGGCGTCCGCTGGTCGATCCCCGGCGACTTCGCCCGCCGCGAGGAGGACGGCCAGATCACCGTGCTCGGCCGCGGGTCGGTCTGCATCAACACCGGCGGTGAGAAGGTCCACCCCGAGGAGGTCGAGGCGGTGCTGCTGCGTCACGACGACGTCTTCGACGTTGCCGTGGTCGGGACTCCCCACGAGCGCTGGGGCCAGCAGGTCACCGCCCTGGTGCAGCGCCGCGAGGACTCGGCGGTCACCGAGGAGGACCTCAAGGCGCACGTCCGTGGGCTCATCTCCAACTACAAGGTGCCCAAGGAGATCCTCTTCGTCGGCACCGTGCCGCGCACCCCGGTCAGCAAGGTCGACTACCGCGCCAGCGAGACGATGGCGCTCGACCTGCTGGGCTAGCGCTCACAAGCGGAGGCGGTGGCCAGGCAGCGAGACCCGGAACGCGGCGCCACCGGCGTCAGGGCCACCGGGCGCGTGCAGGTCGACATCGCCGCCGGCAGTGCGGGCGACCCCTCGGGCGAGGGCCAAGCCCAGTCCTGCACCCGGCCCCGAGGTTCGACCCGGCGTGAACAGATCGTCACGGATCTCGCTACTCACACCCGACCCGTTGTCGGTGACGGTCAGGTGCACCATCGAACCGACCAGTTCGGCATCGATCCGAATCGTGTCGGCAACACGAGCGGCGTTAGAGATCAGTGGAGCCAAGGCCCGTTCGGCCAGCGCGGGCGGGACATCGAGGACTAGGTGTATGAGGGCCGGACGTTGGTGACGCCGGTGGTGAGTCGACTCGCTGGCGGCTGGCCGCCCGCGGCGCTGTGTGGGCGATGGTAGTTGTAGTGGATGTTCCAGACGCTGATCGCGGTTGAGCGGTCGTCCTCGCAGTTGA
>JBFIDC010000287.1:0-4012 GCA_041581495.1 Nocardioides sp.
GCAGGGCTACGAGGTCGCGATCGACTGCGATGCCTTCGAGGGCGAGGAGTTGATCAGCCACCGCGAGTGGCGCGAGTCGATCCCACGCTGACGCCGCGATAGTCAGTCACCTTTGGGTCCGGATTGTCCGAAAGAGTGGACCCAAAGGTGACTGACTATCCCGCCCGATAGGCCGAGCCGATGAGCGCGACGAGTTGGGCCACGGCGTCCTCGTTCGGCGCGAACGGGCCGGGCCGGAAGTGCGGGCTCTCCAGGCCCCGCTGAACCGACTCGCAGGCCGCCCAGTCCTGCCGGTTGGTGATGTCCCAGAACTCGACCGCCCCCGAAGCCGCGCCGGCGTCGGGAAGGGTCAGCCAGGTGCACTCGACCCAGGTACGCCCCGGCTCCAGCGGCACCATCCGGTGGGTCATGACGTAGTCCGGGTGCGCGGAGATCAGCAGGTTGGGCAGCAGGTGCAGGTACTCCACGCGCCGCGGATCCACTCCCGGCAGGGGAGTGGCGGCGAGTTCGCCGGTCAGCGACATGGTCGCCATCCCCGGGCGCAGGTCCATCGCGCCACCCACCCAGGTGCCGGGCAGGTCGTAGTTCTCACCCGAGTCCGGCGGAGAGACCTCGCACAGTTCGGGATGGATCAGGGGGCAGTGATAGCACTCGTGGTAGTTCTCGGCGATCACCTTCCAGTTCGCGGCGACCTCGTAGGTGTGCCGGTCGGCGATGACCAGCGAGGCGGCCGAGTAGGGCTCGAGCAACCCGGTGATCGCTCCCAGGTGCGTCTCGAACGACGGCACCTCGGGGGTGTTGTCAGCGTGCAACGCATGGCCGAACACCCAGCCCTGCCATTCCCGCACGGGCAACTCGACCAGTGCGTGCTCGGCCGGGTCGAAGCCCTCGACGCCCCGGAAGCCGGGGGCGCCCTTGAGTTCGCCGCCCAGGCCGTAGGTCCACGCGTGATAGGGGCAGGTGATCATCCGCTTGCCGGCCGACTCGCCGTCCGCCACGAGTTCGTGGCCGCGGTGCCGGCAGGTGTTGGCATACATCCGCAGCGCGTCGCCCTGGCGGACCACCAGCGCACCGACCTCGCCGATCCGCACCGCCCGCTGGTTGGTGGCCTCGTCCCCGAACAGGTCCTCAAGGCGTCCCAGGCACGTCCAACTGCCCGCGAAGAGATGCCGGCGCTCCCAGGCGAGCACCTCGGCGGAGGTGTAGGCCTCGGCGGGCAACATGCGGACCAAGGGCTCGGTCTCGCTGGGGGCTAGGTCGACGACGTCGGTCACGCTGCTCTCCTCCGGCTGGGGCCTGGCACGACTAGGCTGCGGGGGTGACCCGCCGCGCGCGTCGTTCGGTCGAGGTTCGACGCGACGAGATCCTCACCGCCACCGTGGACCTGGTGGACCGCCATGGGTTGGCGGCTGTCCGGGTGGGGGACGTCGCGAGCGAACTCGGTGTCAGCGCGTCGCTGGTCTTCTATCACTTCGGCACCAAGGACGACCTGGTCGCCGAGGCGTTCGCCCACGCGGTCGAGCGCGACCTGGTGAAACTCGACAAGGCGGTGAGCGTCGGCGATCCACTCGAACGGCTGCGCCGCCTGCTGCGACTCTATGGCCCGACCGGCCAGGCCAGCGGCTGGCGGATCTGGATCGATGCCTGGGCCTTGGCCCAACGCGAGCCGCACATCCGGGTGGTGCTGCGCCGCCTCGACCGGCGGTGGGGTGAGGCGTTGCGGCGCGTCGTTGAGGACGGCGTCTCCGAGGGGCAGTTCGTGTGTGCTGCCCCGGAGGCGTCGGTGGCCAAGGTCTCGGCCTTGCTCGACGGACTCTCGGTGGCCACCCTGGTCTATCGGAGCGTCACCCGTGCGCAGTTGCGCGAGTGGGTCACCGGGCTGGTGGCCACCGAACTCGGGCTCGACCCAGACGTGCTGGCGTGAGGCTGCTTCCTGGTCGGGCATCTCAGACCAACCAGTTCGCGGCGTAGGAGGGGTCGGTCAGCGCCGGGCGGTCGAGCCGGAAGGCCGAGAGGTCGGTCGCCGACTCACCGGTGGTGACGAGGTCGGTCAGCAGTCGCCCGAACGTCGGGGCGAACTTGAACGCATGGGCGGCACCCAGACCCACGACCACCCGCTCGTGGCCGGGCACCGGTGCGAGCACGAAGTCCCGGTCCGGGGTCAGGGTGTAGAGGCAGCGCAGCGATCGGACCGGGTCGCCCGAGCCGGGCAGCAGGTCGCCCATGCGGGCGGTGAGCCGTTCGAGCATGGCCTGGTCGGTGCGCCGGTCGCCGCGCTCGTCCGGGTCGACGGGCGGTCCGCCACAGTCCTGAGCGGACTTGAGGGTCGGCTCCCCGTAGGTCGGGAAGCCATAGAAGGACGGGTCGTCCATCCAGATCCACAGCGGCATCACCTCGGGGCCGAAACGCTCGGGTTCGTCCGGAGCGAAGTAGGTGACCTGCTCCTCGGTGACCTCCAGTGGGACGCGGGCATCGAGATGCCGCAACACGTCGTTGGTCCAGGCATCCGCGGTGATCACGACGCCACGACACTTCAGCGTGCCCTCGGCCGTCTCGATCGTGATTCCCGCAGCACCGTGGTCCACCATGCCGAGGGCCGGTTGGTTGCCGCGCAGATCCGCGCCGTGGCGTCGGCCCTGCTCCTGCATGATGCGGGTGCCGCGACCGGCCGGAACGATGGCGGCGTCGGCCTGGTGCAGGGTGAGGGTGCCCTCGGGCACCCTGAAGGCCGGCCACCGTCGCGACACCTCGGCCGCGTCGAGGGCCTCGTAGCCGATGCCGACGGCGTCCATCGAGGCCAGGTAGTCGTCGGGCGAGATCGCGGGGGAGGGTGGGAAGAAGTCCAGGCCGCCGACCGTCGTGACGAGTCGCTCACCGCTCGCCTCTTCCAGGTCGGCCCAGTCGGCGTAGGCCTCGAGGGTGAGTTCGACGTACGCCGGGGTGTGATAGCTGTGCCTCAGGATCCGGCTGGTGTCGTGGCTCGCGCCTCGTGAGTGCCCGAGTTCGAACCGGTCCAGGCCCACGACCCGGTGGCCGCGCCGGGCCAGCGACCAGGCCGTGGCGCTCCCGAGTGCCCCGAGGCCGATGACCACGTAGTCGACCTGCTCAACCATCGGCGTTCTCCAGGCGGGGAAGCAGCCACCGCCTGATGTCCAGGCTGTCGTCCTCCATGGGGGCGAACCAACCGTGCGTGTAGGCCCGCGACGACATGCCGCGCTGCACGGCCTCGCAGATGGCCCAGTCCTGCTGGTTGACCACATCCCACAGGTCCGCGGCGTCGCTGGGGTCGAAGGTGTCCTTGGCGATCTCGTCGGCGGCGAACAACAACGTGCAGGTCACCCGAGTCCGGTCAACGGCGAGCGGATCCAGGACGAACGCCGCCACGTGATCGGCCGAGGCGGACAACATCAGGTTGGGGTAGACGAGGTCGCCCTTGTGTCGGGTGCGCTCGTGCTCGTCGAGGCCGGGCAGGGCCGCGCGGTCCGTGGTGCCGGTCGTGGTGAACGTCCAGGCACCCTCACGGTGCGGGATGCCCTGCTCCCAGTCGAGGCCACTGCCCCCGCCCGCGAACGAGGGCACCAGTCGCGAGAGTTCGGGGTGCACGGGGCCGCAGTGGTAGCACTCGTTGTAGTTCTCCAACAGCACCTTGTAGTTGGCGGCGACCTCATAGGTCAGCACCCGCCCGGTGCTCAGGTCCGCGATGCCGTAGTTGGCCAGCGCGGCACCGGCGTGGGAGACCTGTTCGTCCAGTGGCGCCGCGCTGCCGGGGCTGAGGTTGATGAACACGAAGCCCCACCAGGTCTCGACGCCCACTGGGTGCAACGCGAACTCGCTCGGGTCGGGCACCTCGGCGTGCGGCGACTTCAGCAGTCGTCCATCCAGGCCATAGGTCCAGGAGTGGTAGGGGCACCGCAGCGAGGATGCCTCGCCCGCCGGCTGGTCGGGCGGACGCAGTTGGCAGCCTCGGTGCCGACACACGTTGTAGGCCGCATGCAGCACGCCGTGTTCGTCA
>JBFIDC010000288.1:0-3976 GCA_041581495.1 Nocardioides sp.
CGCTCACGGCCAGAGCCACCGCGAACGTGGCGAGGGAGCCGCCGATCTGGGCGCTCAGGGCCACCGACCAGGGACTGACGCGTTTGGACACGACCCCGCCGACGAAGTCGGCCAAGCCGTAGGAGGCGGCGGCCAGGAGCGAGAGCAACACGGTCACGTGGCGATCACTCCGCCGATCCACACCATGGTGGCCGCGAGGGCAGCACAGAGTTCGATGAGGATGCTGAGGCCGACCGCACTCAGGGATGCCTTGGTGGAGGACCAGGCCTGGGGGCCGACGCGGTGCCGCTCCGCGGCATAGACGCCGGCGATGAAGCCGAGGAACAGGCCCACGACCGGGATGACGAAGAAGCCGACGATCCCGACCGCGGCACCTATCCACTGCGTCGAGTTGGGCACCCCGGCGTTCCTGAGCCTGCTGTTGGGCACCAGGTACTTCACCACCCCGCCGGCCACCAGGATCACGCTCACGCCTGCGAAGCACACCCAGGCGGTGGTACTCCCGAGGTCGAGGGCCCACACCAGGACGCCACCGAGGATCAGCACCGAACCGGGCAGGACGGGCACCAGGATGCCGACCAGTCCGACGGCGATCGCCAGGGCGACCAGCAATTCCAGACCGCTCACGGCCGTCACCCTCCCACGGGGTCGTGGAGAACTCGCCTAGACAGTGACGACGGCCCCGGACGCTAGTCCGGGGCCGTCGTGCTGCTGTGGTGAGTCAGCGATCCGTATCGGCACTCACGGCCGGCGCGACCAACTTGTCGGTCTCATCGACCATGGTCGCTGCGACCTCTTTGAGGGCCTCGCCGTGCTCGCGAGCGTGGTGTGCGCAGAACAGGAGTTCGCCTCCGGACACGAGCTCAACACGGAGGTAGGCCTGAGCTCCGCACCGGTCGCAGCGGTCTGCTGCGGTCAGGGGCGTGCTGGTGGCAACTGCAGTCGTCACGTCGGCCTCTTTTCTATCTGATCTCCGACCCGGGCGGGTCTGAGGTGCCTTCTGGTCATTGAAACGTAGCCGTGGGTCCCAAGATTCCCCCCAGCGCCCCTCAATGCGATGTCTTCATCACATCATGGGACTCCAAGTCCCGCCGAAGGTTTCTCACTCCCCAACCCTAGGGTGCCTCGGGAGTGAGGTGTTGCACAGGGCTTTGGCCGGATCGGTGCCGACAATCGCCCTCAAGCACCATGTTGAGTTGTTCTGGCAACGCTAGACCCGCGATCCACGCGCGTGCCTCCATGCGGCCCCGGCGTGTCGTCGGTAGATTCTGACCAGATCCTTCATTCGACCAGGGAGTTCCGATCGACAACGCCTACAACGCCGCACACCTCTTGGTCCTCGAGGGCCTCGAGGCGGTCCGCAAACGCCCCGGGATGTACATCGGGTCGACCGATACCCGCGGGCTCATGCACTGCCTGTGGGAGATCATCGACAACGGTGTCGATGAGGCCCTCGCGGGTGCGGCCAAGCACATCGAGGTCACCTTGCACCCCGACGGGTCGGCCGAGGTGCACGACGACGGTCGTGGCATCCCGGTCGACAAGGAGCCGAGGACCGGGCTGCCCGGCGTCGAGGTGATCTTCACCAAACTCCACGCGGGCGGGAAGTTCGGTGGCGGGTCCTATGTGGCGACCGGTGGTCTCCACGGCGTCGGCGCCTCGGTGGTCAACGCGCTCTCGGTGCGACTCGACGTCGACGTCGAACGCTCGCCGGCCGAGCAGGGCATGTCGTTCCAGCGTGGAGTTCCCGGCGTCTTCGCGGCCGCCGGCCCGGAGGCGCCGTTCGAAGCGAAGTCCGGGCTCACTCGCAAGGGCGGGCGCGTGGCCAAGACGCGTAGCGGCACCCGGATCAGGTTCTGGCCCGACCGCCAGATCTTCACCAAGGACGCCGAGTTCGTCTTCGAAGAACTCCTCACCCGGGCCCGCCAGACCTCGTTCATCGTGCCTGGCCTCGAGTTGTTGATCCGTGACCTTCGGGGCCCGGAGATGCGCGAAGAGAAGTTCCGTCACGACGGCGGGATCGCCGAGTTCACCGAGTTCTTGGCCAAGGACGAGCCGGTCACCGACACCTTGCGGCTCCAGGGGATGGAGACCTTCACCGAGACGGTCCCCTTGCTGGACAAGAAGGGCCAGATGACCGTCCAGGAGGTCGACCGCGAACTGCATGTCGACATCGCCGTCCGCTGGGGGACCGGCTACGACACCGAGGTGCGCTCATTCGTCAACGTGATCGCCACCCCCAAGGGCGGCACCCACGTCAGTGGCTTCGAGGGCGCGTTGACCAAGACGTTCAACGAGGCCATGAAGGCCGCCAAGGTGCTGAAGGTCAACGACGACGACGTCACCAAGGACGACGTCCTCGAGGGCTTGACCGGCGTGGTCACGGTGCGTTTGGCCGAACCGCAGTTCGAGGGCCAGACCAAGGAGATCCTGGGCACACCCGCTGCCCGTTCGGTGGTGCGCCGCGTGGTGACCACCGAACTGAAGAAGTTCCTCACCTCGAGCAAGCGTGCCGAGAAGGCTCAGGCCAAGTTGGTCATGGAGAAGGTCGCCGGCGCGGCCAAGACCCGGATCGCCGCCCGTCAGCACAAGGAGACCCAGCGGCGGAAGAACGCGCTGGAGTCATCGGCGCTGCCGGCCAAACTGGCCGACTGCCGGGCCACCGACGACCGCACCGAGTTGTTCATCGTCGAGGGTGACTCGGCCTTGGGTACGGCCAAACTCGCTCGGAACTCGGAGTTCCAGGCATTGCTGCCCATTCGCGGCAAGATCCTCAACGTGCAGAAGGCCTCGGTGGCCGACATGCTCAAGAACGCCGAGTGCGCCTCGATCATCCAGGTCGTCGGTGCCGGCACGGGCAAGACCTTCGACCTCGAGGCGACCCGCTACAACAAGATCATCTTCATGGCCGACGCCGACTCCGATGGCGCTCACATCCGGTGCCTGCTGGCCACGTTGTTCTACAAGTACATGCCAGAACTCATTCATGCGCGCCGCGTCTTCACCGCGGTCCCGCCCCTGCATCGCATCGAGATCTCCAACCCCAAGAAGGGGATGGAGAAGTACATCTACACCTACTCCGATGACGAACTGCACCGCAAGCTCGCGGAGTTGAAGAAGAAGAACGTCACCTGGAAGGACCCGCCGCAGCGCTACAAGGGTCTCGGTGAGATGGACGCGTCGCAGTTGGCCGAGACCACGATGGACCCGCGCCACCGCACCCTGCGCCGGATCACCATCGACGACGCCGACGCCGCTTCGAAGGTCTTCGAACTGCTCATGGGCACCGAGGTCGCACCTCGCAAGGAGTTCATCGTGCAGGGTGCCTACGACGTCGACGTCGAGGGACTGGACGCCTGACCTCGATCCGGCTCGCGCTTGCCTCTCGGTGCAGGGTGGGGCCCGCCCGGGTTCAGGGTCGGCTGATCTGAGCCGTCACCCGCGCGAGAAGCACACCCAGCGCCTCGTCGGTCCACCTCGCCGCCCGTCCCCGCAGAGTCAGCGTGGTGGCGCCACGGTGGTGGACTGCGCCGAGCGAGAGACCGGTGCCGCCGGAGGTGACGGGATAGAAGGCAAGGTCGCTGACGGCCGACGCGGTGACCTCGCCCAGATGTGAGACGAGGAGCGTCGAGCCGAGTCGGGGGGCGAGGGCTCGCAGGGCGAGCCCAGCCAGGGGCCCGGGGGCCGATCCGCTTCCTCCGGCCGGGTTCAGGGGCGCGGTCTGCAACCGAGCCCGGACCTCCTCGAGGGTGGCTCCCTCGAGGTCGCGCCTCGCAAGGAGTTCATCGTGCAGGGCGCCTATGACGTCGACGTCGAGGGACTGGACGCCTGACCTCGATCCGGCTCGCGCGTGCCCCCCGGTGCCGGGTTGGGCTTGACCGGGTTCAGGGTCGGCCGATCTGAGCCGTCACCCGCGCGAGAAGCACGCCCAACGACTCGGCGTTCCACCGCGCCGACCGTCCCCGCAGCGTCAGCG
>JBFIDC010000289.1:0-3955 GCA_041581495.1 Nocardioides sp.
AGTCAGCTGGTCGAGCAGCGAGCGCCAGCGAGCGTCGTCGAGACCAGATAGAGCCGGCAGTGGTCTCGACAACGGGGCTCGTCCCTCGCCCCTGCTCGACCACCCAAGTACCGCTCGTCCCTCGCCCCTGCTCGACCACCCACGCACGAGAGCAGCACGCGAGAAGCACGCGGGGTAGCGTCACAGCGTGCGCGTCGACATCCTCAGCAAGGAGTACCCGCCCGAGATCTATGGCGGCGCGGGGGTGCACGTCGCGGAGTTGGTGCGGGCGTTGCGGGCGCGCGGCGATGTGGACACCCGGGTGCACGCGTTCGGGGCCCCGCGCGACGAGGCTGGCACGTCCTCCTACGCCGACCTGGACGAACTGGCCGGAGCCAACCCCGCGTTGCGCACCCTGGGCGTGGACCTCGCGATGGCCGATGCCTGCGCCGGCACCGATCTGGTCCACTCCCACACCTGGTACGCCAACATGGCCGGCCACCTGGCCGCGCTGCTACACGAGGTCCCGCACGTGATCAGCGCCCACTCGCTCGAACCGATGCGGCCCTGGAAGGCCGAGCAACTCGGCGGCGGGTATGCCATCTCGTCGTGGGTCGAGCGCACCGCCTATGAAGCGGCCGCCAGGATCATCGCGGTCTCGGCGGCCATGCGCGAGGACGTGCTGCGCTCCTATCCCGCGGTCGACCCGGCCCGGGTGGAGGTGGTGCACAACGGCATCGACACCGACCTGTGGTCGCCGAGCCTGGCACCGGACGTGGTCCGCGGCCACGGAGTCGACCCCGACCGGCCCTCGGTGGTCTTCGTGGGTCGGATCACCCGGCAGAAGGGGCTGCCCCTCTTCCTGCGCGCCGTCGCCGAACTGCCGCCCGACGTGCAGATCGTGCTGTGCGCGGGTGCCCCCGACACCCCAGAGATCCTCGCCGAGGTGACGGCCTTGGTGGAGGGGTTGCAGACCACCCGTGACGGTGTCGTCTGGATCCCCGACATGCTCCCGCGTGCCGAGGTCGTGGCGCTGCTGAGCGCCGCCACCGCGTTCGCCTGCCCCTCGATCTATGAGCCGCTCGGCATCGTCAACCTCGAGGCCATGGCGTGCGAGACCGCCGTGGTGGCGACCGCGACCGGCGGCATCCCTGAGGTGGTCGTGGACGGCGAGACCGGCGCCCTGGTGCCCATCGAGCAAGCCACCGACGGCACCGGCACACCCCTGGACCCGCAGCGGTACGTCGCAGACTTCGCGGCCGCCCTCACCGAGGTCGTCACCGACCCCGAGCGGGCAGCCGAGATGGGTCGTGCGGGACGCCGGCGCGCGATCGAGGCCTTCAGTTGGCAGCGGATCGCCGCGAGGACCCTCGAGGTCTATGCCGACGCCGCGCGATGAGCGCCACCGGTCCGGTGGATGATGTGCGGCGTGACCAAGTTGATGTATGCCGTGTGGGGCGAGGATCTCTCCACCGCTCTGCGCGACCCTGACCTGCACACCCGGCTCACCGCCGCCGGCGCCGCCCGCCTGCACGTGAACCTCGACGACGAGGCCGTCGCGGTGGCGATGCGGATCCCGGCTCTCGATCCGCCGATCCAGGCGATCGTGAGCGTCTGGACCGAAGGCTCCGCGGACGCGGTCACCGAGGTGCTGGGGTCCGTCACCGTGCGCCTACTCGGGTACGCCGTGGAGGAACGGCTGCCCATCCCGCCGCCCGACATCGCCGACGGCGAACGGATGGATGCGTTGTCCAACATCGCCGTGCTGCGCCGCCCCGAGGAACTCAGCCGTGAGGACTGGCTGCACAACTGGCTGGTCGACCACACCCCGATCGCCAAGCAGACGCAGGCGACGTTCGGCTACATCCAGAACGTGGTCACCCACCCGGTGACCGAGGGCGCTCCGCGCATCGACGCCATGGTCGAAGAGCTCTTCCCGAGCGAGGGAATGACCGACATCCACGCGTTCTATGGCAGCGGCGGCGACGAGGAGGAACTCAACAACCGGATGACGCGGCTGATGACCAGCGTGAGTCGCTTCGGCGCCGACCGCGACCTCGACCTGGTGCCGACCAGCCGCTATGTCTACACCCTGGCCTGAGGATGCCGCGGCGCGATCAGCCGGCTAGCGACCGTCGCTCTCATAGGTGATCTCGCCCTGCAGGTTCGCGATGACATAGCTGGTCTCGCCGTACTCGTTGTTGGCATAGGCCATCATCCGAGGGCCCTGGTTCGTGAGCGACTCGACGATGGCGTACCAACTCTCCGGCTTCTCGACGCGGTCCCTGACGTCCTCGACCAGGGCGATGAGGACCTCGGAGTTGACCGAGCGCAGGTCGACGCGCGGGTCGGTGCTGGTGCTCTTGGAGGACTGCTGGTTGAGGTCGCGGCCGTTCCAGTACCAACTCGTGTAGCGCTTGCCCCGGGGGCCCTCGGGGACCGAGAGCACGGCGTATCGGGGATAGATCACCGCATTGAAGACCCTGGTCGAGCCGGTCTGCTCCTCCAACGCCGTCACCAGGTCGGCGAAGCCGGAGTCGGTGAAGACGTTGACCCCGTTGACCCCCGGCGCCTGGCCGGGCAGATAGGTCGTCTCGTCGACGGGTTGGGCGAACTCGGGGGCGGTGAAGGAGTCGCGGGCAGAGAGCAAGCCGATGGCCACGCCCACGATCGGCACGATGAACGCCGCCACGAAGATCACGGCCACGATGCCACCGATACGCCGACCCGCCCCGGCGGCCGCGGCCGCCACGTTTGCGATGTCGGGGTGATCGGCGTGCGGCCCGTAGTTGACCTGAGGCCACGACTGATCCGGTTGCCCGGGTTGCCCGGGTTGAGCCTGGGTGGACGTCGGCACCGCGGTGGGCGCAGCCGCCCCGCCGAGGCCACGGACGATGGTCTCGATCTCGTACTTGCTGGAGGCGCCCTTGATCTGCGAGATCCGCAGGTCGCGGTCGACCCTGACGATCTGACCGGCCTTGAAGGCGGCCTCGACGATCGCCGTCGCGGAGTTGCGGTCGCTGTTCGACACGCCCTGGTCGGTCACGGGCAAAGACTAGTCCGAGATCGCCGCGGTGCACCCGCTTGAGCGAGGGAGTTCTGGCACCGGATCGGGCCGTGCACGACACGTGCCCCTGACGATTCGGGCATCCGGGGGCGAGCGCTCGGCTGTCCCGGGACGAGTCGAGTGCGTCGACACCGGATGTCCCCGTTCATCCCGAATCATCCGGGGGCAACTGCGCCGTACACCCTGATAACGCACGGGGCCCCGCGAGGTCACGGGGTGAGATGGAAATCAGCCGGTGGGCTCGACGCAGGCGAACGGCACGCGGACCACCGCTCGCCCCGCCCGCAGGTGATAGGAGGTGCGGCCGTGTTTGATGACGCGCCCCACCACTCCTTCGAAGTCACCGGGCGCGGTGATCCGGGCCCGCGCCCCCCGAGGCAGCAGCACGATGTGACCGCCGGCCCGCAACCGTTCGAGTTCGGCGACGTAGTTGGGGTGCATGGCGACCGGCCGGCCGTGGTGGGTCCAGGAATAGATGTGGGCCAGGTCGAAGGTGCTCGAACAGGTGCCGCAGGTGGTCACCCGCTCGGGACGGCGGTGCCGACCCTGGGTGTGACCGGCCGGGCACACCCCGAGCCAGGGCGTCTCGAGGGTGGCGGACTCGGTGGACACGCAGCGTTCGCCGCTGCAGCCGATGCTCTGGGCCAGGGCACGCCAGTGGGCGTCGTGGCCGTGGTTGGGGCCGGCGAGCGCGTGGGCGATCTCGTGGAGGATCGTGTCGCGGACCTCGTCGTCGGTGTGCACCGTGGTCAACGGGGCGGACAGGCCGATGGTCTTCACACCGAACCGGCACACGCCCGCCCGACGCTTGGCGTTGTCGAAGCTGATCTGCCACTCGGTCAGCCCATGGCGTTCGAGCAGGTGCTCGGCCATCGCGAAGGCATCCCTGAGGTCCATGGCCTCAACCTA
>JBFIDC010000290.1:0-3910 GCA_041581495.1 Nocardioides sp.
CACGCGGCTCGGACCTGCGCGCGACCTTGAGCACCCGGGCGGCGACCGGGAGGGTCGGACCGGTCAGCAGGGTGAAGACCACGACCATCACGAAGACGATGTCGAACAACCGCGCGGAGTCGTCGACGCCTTCGCTGAGCGGGATTGTGGCGAGCACGATCGGGACGGCACCGCGCAGCCCCGCCCACGAGATGAAGGTCAGTTCGCGCAGCGGCAAGGGTTGGGCCACCGCGGAGACAGCGACCGAGAGGGGCCGAGCGACGATGGTGAGGAACAGCCCAGCCACCATCGCCAGTGCCACCGTGTTGAGGGTGATGCGTCCGGGGGAGAGCAGAAGCCCGAGCATCACGAACAGCCCGATCTGGGCCAGCCAGGCGATGCCCTCGGCGAAGGACCGGGTCGCGGCCCGGTGTGGCAACTCCTGGTTGCCCAGCACCAGCCCGGCCACATAGATCGCGGCGAAGCCGGAGGCGTGCAACCCGGACGCGCCGCCGTAGGCCAAGAAGCACAACGTGACCACCGAGAGCGGATACAGGCCCGACGCCGGCAGGGCGGCCCGCCGCATCAGCCAGGCGCCGCCGAAGCCCACTGCCAGGCCGAGGGTCACCCCGACCGCCAGCTCGAAGACGATCAGTGCGGCGGTGCCGAAGGGCCCGTTGTCGGTGAACGCTCCGGTCGAGACCAGCGTCACCAGCACGACGGTGGGCGCATCGTTGAACCCGGACTCGGCCTCGAGGGTGCCCCGTACCCGCTTGGGCAAGGGGACCACCCGGAGCACCGAGAACACCGCCGCCGCGTCGGTCGGCGAGGTGACCGCGCCGAGCAGCACCGCGAACTCCCACGGCAGACCCAAGATGTAGTGCCCGACCAGCGCCATCACCGTGACCGAGACGCCGATCCCCACCGTGGCCAGCACGCTGCCGAGCCGCATCGAGGGCCGAACGTCCGGCCAGGCGGTGGTCAGGCCACCTTCGGCCAGGATCATCGCCAGGGCCGCGAACCCCAACGCGTGGGCGAGTTGCGCGTTCTCGAAGGCGATGCCGAGGCCCTCTTCGCCCAGGGCGACGCCGATCAGCAGATACAGCAGCAGCGACGGGAGGCCGGCGCGTGAGGTGACCCGGACCGCGAGAATGGCCAGCAGGGTGACGAGGGATCCCCACAGCACGAATTCATCGAGCTGGTGAACGTCGAATTCCATTGTCACCTCGTCTGCCGGGGTGGCGAGAGGCGAGTCTATCGGCCCAGGAGGCTGGTCAATCCCACAGCCCCGCTCGCGGACCGGTCACCGCCAGATGGGGGCGATCTCCCTGTAGTAGCGGCGTCCGAAGAGTTTGGGCAGGATCGCCAGCACCGGACCGGGGACGCTTTGTTTGAGGGCCGCGATCTCCTCGGCGCTTGCTCCGTGCTGCACCCACGCGAAGAACTCGGCTCCCGTCTTGAGCGACTGGTCGCGGGTGAACTTCTTCGACATCTCTTTGATCGCCGGTGAGCCGTGGTGCTCGGCAAACAGCGGCTCGGTCACCTGCTCCTCATGGTCGAGGTGGGTCTGGGCCGCTTGGGCCACCTGGGCGACCGCGGTGGCCGCCGCATCCGCGTCGGCTCGAGACGCCGAGGCGGCGAGTGTGGCCATGGCAGCGCGGGCCTGACTCAGTGCGGCCGCCAACGCGTCGTGCTCGTCATCGAACTGGGTGAGCGTGGCTTGCTCGACTCCGATCGCTTCCAGCGCCGGCCAGGCGATGCGGTGCTCACCCTCGTGGTGGCGGGTCAGTTCGGCGTCGAAGAACGCCCAACCCCGGTGCAGATCGGCGGCACGGCGCTTGTCGCCGTCGGGGAAGGCGCCGACCGCGTCCTGCAGGCGGTCGAGGTCGCGGCGAACCGCACGGTGGATGAGTTTGTTCATGCTCATGCTGGGAGTCGCCATTTGAGCAGGCTAGGCACATTCGGGGTGGATTTGAATGGCTGAGCCCGCCGGGTGCCGAAAACTGAAACATGTTCTAGATTTGGCGCATGTCAACCGGTACCGAACTCCCCGAGGTCACCCACGCTGCGGATCTGCCCGCGGACACCCCGACGTACGACGTCCTTGTGGTCGGGTTCGGCATCGCCGGCGGCTGCGCCGCGCTCGAAGCGGCTCGGGCGGGGGCGAGGGTGCTGGTGCTCGAACGCGCAGCGGTGCACGGTGGGACCTCGTCGATGTCGGGCGGGCACTTCTATCTCGGCGGCGGGACGGCCGTACAGAAGGCCACCGGCCACGACGACGACGTCGAGGAGATGATCAAGTACCTCACCGCGACGTCTAAGGAACCCGAACCCGACAAGATCCGCGCCTACTGCGAAGGCGCGGCCGCGCACCTGGACTGGCTCGAGGATCTCGGCTTCGAGTTCGAGCGTTCCTACTATCCCGAGAAGGCCGTCATCCAGCCCGGCACGCAGGGGCTGATGTTCACCGGCAACGAGAAGGTGTGGCCCTACCGAGACCAGGCTGTGCCGGCGCCCCGCGGCCACAAGGTCCCCGTGCCCGGAGACACCGAGGGCACCCGCATCGTGCTGGACCTGCTGCGCGATCGTCTCGAGGAGGCCGGAGTCGAGGTGCGCTACGAGACCGGGGCGACCCAACTGGTCCTCGACGACTCGGGCGCCGTTGCCGGTGTTGCCTGGCGCCACTTCGACGAATCCGGCTTCATCCGCGCCGGCGCCGTCGTCCTCGCCGCCGGCGGGTTCGTGATGAACCCGGACATGGTCGCCAAGTACACCCCGGCCCTGGGCTCCAAGCTCTTCACCCTGGGCTCGACCTACGACGACGGGCTGGGCATCCGGATGGGGGCCTCGGTGGGTGCCGAGCTCAAGCACATGGAAGAGCCGTTCATCACCGCGCCGTTCTATCCGCCGTCCTCGTTCGTGTTCGGCCTGATCGTCAACAAGTTGGGTCAGCGCTTCGTCGCCGAGGACAGCTATCACGCGCGCACGTCGTTCCACGTGTTGCAGCAGCCGGATCAGGTCGCCTACCTGATCGCCGACAGTGACCACATGGGCGAACAGAGCATGCCGCTGGTGAAGTTCGTCGACGGGTTCGAGACCATCGAGGAGATGGAGGCGGCGCTCGACCTGCCCGAGGGTTCTCTGGTGGCGACCATGGCCCGCTACAACGAGTACGCCGCTCGAGGCGAGGACCCCGACTTCCACAAGCACCCCGACTGGCTCGCGCCTCAGACCAACGGCCCGTGGGGTGTCTATTCGCTGACCCTGGGGGAGGCGATGTACGCCGGCTTCACGCTCGGCGGGATCCGCACCACCGTCGATGGCCAGGCCCAACGCCCCGACGGCTCGATCATCCCCGGCCTGTACGCCGCCGGCGCCTGTGCCTCCAACATCGCCCAGGACGGTGCCGGCTACTGCTCGGGCACCCAGTTGGGTGAGGGGTCGTTCTTTGGGCGGCGGGCTGGGCGGCACGCCGCGGGAGTTTCACCGGGTACCCGGTGAAACTCACGCGTCCCCGCTAATCCTTTAGCGGGGATGGCCCAGATTCACCGGGTACCCGGTGAAACTCATCCGGCCGTAGCCTCCTCCCATGACCGACCGATGGCAGGTGGCCAGCCGCGCGAACGTCCCGCCGTTCCACGTCATGGACCTGCTGGCGGCCTCGGTCGAGCGTCAGCGCACGCACGGCGACCTGATCAACATGGTGGCCGGGCAGCCGAGCAGCGGGGCGCCGGCTCCGGTCACGGCGGAGGCGATCCGGCTGCTCCAAAGCGGTGACCCGCTGGGTTACACCCCCGCGACAGGCATCCGCGAACTGCGTGAGGCGATCGCCGGCCACCACCGCCGCGTGCACGGCATCGAGGTCGATCCCGACGAGGTGGTGGTGACCACGGGGAGCAGCGGCGGATTCCTGCTGGCGTTCCTGGCGGCG
>JBFIDC010000291.1:0-3871 GCA_041581495.1 Nocardioides sp.
CCAGGCCTGCGGACCAGCGCGCGTTTGTTCACCACGACTCCCTCACGAGACCAACGGTGCCACGGCGCGAGCCAGCAGGCTCGGCCTCTGGGTGAGACGCTCCTCGCGGTCGGCCGCTGAGAAGGCCAGACGTGCCGCGTTGACCCCGAGCCAGCGCAACGGTTCGGGCTCCCACTTCGGAGAGCGGTGGTTGACCCAGGGGAGTCGGGTCAACTCCGAGTCGCGCCCGAGGATCAGGTCACGCAAGGTGCGTCCGGCGAGGTTGGTGGTCGAGACGCCGTCGCCGACGTATCCGCCGGCCCAGCCCATTCCGGTGGCCCGGTCGAGGGCCACCGAGGCGCACCAATCCCGAGGCACGCCCAGTGGTCCGCCCCAGGTGTGGGTGACCTCGACGTCGTGGAGCACGGGGAACAGTTCGACCAGGGTGGCGCGCAGGCGGGCGAAGACCGCGTCGTTGCGGTCGAAGGCGGGCGCCACACGCGAGCCGAAATGGTAGGGCGCCCCACGGCCGCCGAAGACGATTCGGTCGTCGGCGGTGCGCTGCCCATAGATGATCAGGTGGCGGAAGTCCGAGAAGGTTTCGCGGCGACGAAGCCCGATCTCATCCCAGACCGCCTCGGAGAGTGGCTCGGTGGCGATGACGAGTGAATAGACCGGGATGCTGGTGCGTCGGTGGCCGGGCAGGCTCGAGGTGAAGCCCTCGGTCGCCCGGACGACGACCGAAGCACGCACCCGACCGTGGGGGGTGCGCACCGACTCAGGTTCGAGGGTGTCGGCGCGCGTCTGCTCATAGATCGTGACGCCGCGTGCCTCCGCTGCTCGTGCCAGACCGTGAACCAACCGTGCGGGATGCACTGCCGCGCAGTCGGGGGTGTAGGTCGCTCCGCTCACGTTGGTGGCACGGACCACACCGGATGCCTCATCGGCAGTGAGGAGTCGCAGGTCGTCCTCGCCTCGACCCCATGCTCGGGCGTGATCGACTTCGGCCGACGCGCGCGCCAACTGCGCGCGGCCGCGGGCCAAACGGATCGTGCCGCCCTTGGTGGCTTGGGCGTCGATGCCCTCCCGTGCGGCCACGGTGAGCACCTCATCGACGGTGCCGCGCATGGCCGCGTGCTGGGCCAGCGCCGCGTCCGGGCCACCGAGTTCGGCCAGGGCGGGGAGTTCGGCAGGAAACAGGGCCGAGCACCACCCGCCGTTGCGACTCGACGCGCCGAACCCGACTTGCTCCGCATCCAGAACCACGATCGACTTCGTCGGTTCGGCGGCGGCGAGGTAGTAGGCGGTCCAGAGACCGGTGAAGCCTGCACCGACGATCGCCACGTCGACATCGAGGTCTCCGGGCAGGGACGGGCGGTTCGTCCCGGTCTCCTCGAGGTCGTCGTGCCAGAACGCGTGGCCGAACGGAGTCGGAGCGGTGCTCAGCGGACTCCCCACGAGTAGGTCTGCTTCTTCAACTCCAAATACATGAAGGTCTCGGTGACCGACACGGCGTCGATCGTCCGGATCTGCCCGGAGATCACCTCGAGGAGGTGCTCGTCGCTCTCGCAGACGACCTCGACGAGGAGGTCGTAGGAACCCGCGGTCACCACGACGTAGTCGACTTCGTCGAGCGCGGCGATCGCATCGGCGACCGGTCCGACCGGCCCGTTGACCCGCACCCCCACCATCGCCTGGCGCGCGAAGCCGAGTTGGAGCGGATCGGTCACGGCGACCACCTGCATTACGCCGGCGTCGATCAGTCGCTGAACGCGCTGGCGGACCGCGGCCTCGGAGAGCCCCACGACCTTGCCGATCGCGGCGTAGGAACGGCGTCCGTCCTGCTGCAATTGTTCGATGATCGCCTTGGACACCTCATCGAGGTGCGTTGTGGGACGCTCCGGGTTCTTGGCCATGGGGGATCATCCTGTCAGCCGAACGCGTCCGTGAACAACCCAGAGTAATCACGATTCCGTAGCAAGTTGAACTTGTGTCGACGGAATCGCTTGTTCGGTGGCCGGGTTTCATGACACGATCCAAATCCAGAGTGCCACTGCTCCAGGAGGCTTTTCGCGATGACCAGACGTTGGCAGAACACCGGCGATACGGCGGTGGACCGGTTGGCCCGGGACCTCGCGCAGCAGATCGGCGGCAGGGGGTTCTCTCGACGCGGACTCCTGCGTGGCGCGGGGGCGTCAGCGGTGGCGCTCTCCTCCGGTGGGCTGCTCGCCGCTTGCGGCACCGAGGGCACCACCCAGACCGAGAGCAGTTGCACCTCGACGGACCTGAGCGAGACGGAGAAGAAACTCGTCTTCTCCAACTGGCCCGAGTACATCGACGTCAAGGGCAAGCGGATGCCGACGCTCGACGACTTCGAGAAGCAGACCGGCATCGACGTCACCTACAACATCGACGTCAACGACAACAACCAGTTCTTCGCGAAGGTGCGCAACCAGCTGGGCGCGTGTGAGACCACCGGACGCGACCTGTTCGTCCTGACCGACTGGATGGCCGCGCGGATGGTCGGCCTCGGCTGGCTCCAGGAGCTCGACATGGCGAACATGCCGAACGTCGAGGCCAACCTGAAGGACTCGCTGCGCGACCCCCAGTGGGACCCGGGCCGCAAGCATTCGGTCCCGTGGCAGAGCGGCCTCACCGGCATCGCCTACAACGAGAAGTACACCGGCAAGGTCTCCTCGTTCGAGGAGCTGGTCACCCGCCCGGACCTCAAGGACAAGATCAGCCTGCTCACCGAGATGAACGACACGATGGGCTTCTTCCTCAAACTCGAGGGAGCCGATCCCGGGGACTTCACCGAGGACGAGTGGAACGCCGCCCTCGACCGGCTCTCGGAGGTCGTGGCCTCGGGTCAGGTGCGCACCTTCACCGGCAACGAGTACATCCGCGGGCTCGCCAACGGCAACCTCGTGGCCTGCGAGGCCTGGTCCGGTGACGTCATCGCGGCGCAGTACGACGACCCCGACATCAAGTTCGTGCAGCCGACCGAGGGGCTGTCGCTGTGGAGCGACAACATGCTGGTCCCCAACAAGGCCGACCACCGTGCCAACGCCGAGCAGTTGATGAACTACTACTACGACCCTGAGGTCGCCGCCCGGCTCGCGGCCTGGGTGAACTACATCTGCCCCGTCGACGGTGCCGAGGAGGCGATGGCCAGCGTGGACGAGTCGCTGGTGGGCAACCCGTTGATCTTCCCGACCGAGGACGATCTCTCCTCGACGTTCGCGTTCAAGTCGCTCGACACCAAGACCCGCGAGCAGTACGACAAGGCGTTCAACCAGGTGATCGGCGCCTGATGGCCGAAGGGGGCGCGGAGTCGGAAACCGCGGGTGCGGACCTGGTTCTCCAGGGGGTCACCAAGCGGTTCGCCTCCTTCCTCGCGGTCGACGACCTCGACCTCGAGGTCCCGTCCGGCTCGTTCTTCGCCCTGCTCGGCCCGTCCGGGTGCGGCAAGACCACGACCCTGCGCATGGTGGCCGGCCTGGAGGAGCCCACCAGCGGGACGATCCTGCTCGGCGGGGAGGACATCTCCCACCTGAAGCCCTACCGGCGACCGGTGAACACGGTGTTCCAGAGCTATGCGTTGTTCCCGCATATGACGATCTTCGAGAACGTGGCTTTCGGCCTGCGGCGTACCGGGGTGAAGGACGTCAAGGCACAGGTCGGCGAGATGCTCGAACTCGTCGAACTTGCCGAGTACGCCGCCCGCAAGCCCACCCAGCTCTCCGGTGGCCAGCAGCAGCGGGTCGCCCTGGCCCGGGCCCTGATCAACCGGCCCAAGGTGCTGCTGCTCGACGAGCCGCTGGGTGCGCTCGACCTCAAGCTGCGCCGGCAGATGCAGATCGAGCTCAAGCGGATCCAGACCGAGGTGGGC
>JBFIDC010000292.1:0-3853 GCA_041581495.1 Nocardioides sp.
CGTGTTCTTCAATCAGTTCAGCGTGTTCCTCCGCGGCGAGGGCGGCTTCGGCGGCGAGAGCGGGCCAAAGGCGGGCGACGCCGCGCCCGACCGGGCCCCCGACGCTTCCGAGACGTTCCAGACCCTCCCGCAGCAGGCGTTGATCTACCGGCTGAACGGGGACCGGAACCCCTTGCACGCCGACCCGAACTTCGCAGCCATCGGCGGCTTCGACCGGCCGATCCTGCACGGGCTCTGCTCGTACGGCATCGTGCTGCGCGAGTTGACCGACGCCCTCTTGGAGGGCGAGGCCGGCAAGGTGGGCGGCTTCTCAGCCAAGTTCGCCGGCGTGGTCTTCCCAGGCGAGACCATCGCGGTCCGCGGCTGGCGCGAAGAGGGACGGATCATCGGGTCGGCCTCGGTCTCAGGTGGCGAACGCGACGGCGCGCCGGTGCTCGGCGACGTCGTGCTCACTCCCGCCTAAGTCCCCGCAAACCCACAGCCGGCCGAGTCCCGGGATTGGTTTCCGTGTCGATCCCGTTCCCGGGGGGTCTCCAGGAGTCGGGCGGAAATGCGTGGGTCTCGGCCGGCGTGGCGGTGGGGGGGAGTTCGTGCTCTGCTGTCTTCTTCAGGTTGTCTTGTTGAGGTCGTCTTGTTCAGGCGACCAGGTTGGCGACCCCGGTCAGGGGGGTACCTGTGGCGGTCCGCATGTCGCGGACCCGCTCGAGGTGGAGCTTGCGCTCCATCCGGCGGTGGCTGCGCGCACGACGCCATTCGGTCATCAGGGTCTTGAGGACCCTGAGCCCGTCGGTGACGGCGTTGAGGTTGGACTCACCGAACATGCGCAACTTCTCCACCGAGGGCACCTCGGCGATCTTGACGCCGGCTGCGGCGAACCGGCAGTTGATCACCGTCTCGATCTCGAACCCGTCACCCCACGACATCTTGCCGTCAGCCGCGGGCGGCAGGGTGTGGTCAGGCAGATCGAGCAGCGGGATCATGTCGGCCCAGAACGCGTTGTAGCCGTAGCAGAGATCGCTGTAGCGGCTCTTGAAGCCGATGTTGAACAGGGTGTTGAGGAACAGGTTGCCCGCGTGCCGGATCGGCGTGATGTCGGCAGAGCCACCGCCCTGGGTGAAACGAGATCCCTTGGCGAAGTCCGCACCCTCGGTCAGCGCGGCGACGAACCGCTCGATCTCAGCCGGGTCGGCGGAGCCGTCCGCATCGAACATGACGACGATGTCGCCGGTGACCTGCGCGAAGCCGGCGGCCAGCGCGTTGCCCTTCCCCTTGCGGGCCTGGGTCACGGTGATGATTTCGGGCATCGCTCGGCGGGCGGCGGCGATGGTGCCGTCGACCGAACCGCCGTCAACCAAGATGACCTCGTGGACCCGCGGCAACTGCGGGAGCACCACCGACAAGTTCAGCGCCTCGTTCTTGGCCGGCACCACGATGCTGATCCGCGGCGCACCTGTGCGGGAACGCCCAACGGTCCTGAGTGCGGTGACGAGTTTCGTGCTCGAGCCTGTGGTGGGAAAACTGCTCATTTCGATGACCCCTAGTGATTAGTGAAGTCGGACCCCCCCGACTGTTTTCGACAACGTCAGCATTGCGGGTTTAGGGCCGCGCCGCGACCGCTCGAAAACGGTCATCAGACGGGTAACTTTCCAGCGTTTCCGCAGGTCAGAGGCGCGACGCCATTACCCCCAGGGGCATAACGCGAAAAACTTGTGTGCTTATCTTTGAAGCCTTTAGTGCGGCTGTAACCAAGCAGTTCCACTCACGTGGGCAAATTGCGTGACCCGTGGCACCCGGGCGAGCAGAGCGGACTAGACCACTTGGGGCCACGTTGGCTTGGGGGGTGCTCGCCGGTGGCATTGAGGAGCGCCATACTTGCCCGCTATGAGCCTTCTGGACAGCTGGACCCAAGGCGACCACCGTGCCAGCGGCGTGCGTCATCCGACCTATCGCAAGGGCTCCGGTCCGGGGGTCATCGTGATTCACGAGATACCCGGCCTGACCCCCTCGGTGATCGGCTTCGGCGAAGAACTCGTCGAGGCCGGCTACACAGTGGTGATGCCGCATCTGTTCGGTGAGCCCGAACGCCCCATGGGGGCGCGGTCCGTGGCCTCGACGCTGCGCCAGGTCTGCGTGAATCGCGAGTTCACCAAGATCGCCACCCGGCAGACCTCGCCGGTGGCGAACTGGCTGCGGAGCCTGGCCCGCGAGCTTCATGCCGAGTTAGGTGGGCCGGGGGTCGGCGCCTTGGGCATGTGTTTCACCGGCGGCTTCGCGCTGGCGATGATGGTCGACGATGCCGTCGCCGCACCGGTCCTGGCTCAGCCGTCCACGCCGTTCGTGGTCTCCCCCAGCCGCGCTCGGGACCTGAACCTCTCCGACTCCGACCTCGCCAAGGTCAAGGAGCGCGCCGCTGCGGGCTGCGAGGTTCTGGGACTGCGCTATCTGAAGGACCCTGCCGTCGGAAAGCGCTTCGAGCGACTCACCGAGGAGATCGGCGAGAAGTTCATCAAGGTCGAACTGCCCGGCAAGGGTCACTCGACCGTCACCGAGCAGCGCTCCCAAGTAGCCGTCGACCGGGTGCTGGAGTTCTTTGAGGAGAAGCTGCGCGCATGATCGATGTCGTGGTGGTCGGCGCCGGTCTGGCCGGTCTGGCCGCGGCTCGACGGCTCCACGAGGCCGGGCTCGAGGTTCAGGTGCTCGAGGCCTCCGATCAGGTCGGCGGCCGCACGGTAGCCGCCGAGGTGGCCGGCGCGATCGTCGACCTGGGCGGCACCTTTGTCGGCCCGACGCAGACGCGCGCGATCGCGCTTGCCGATGAACTCGGACTGGTGCGCCACGACACCCACGACACCGGCGACAGCCTGATCCGCTGGCGCTCCAAACTGCGCCGCTTCCAAGGCACCATCCCCTCCATCTCGCCCGCCGCACTGATCGACCTCGGCCGGGTCCGGCTCCAGTTCGAGCGGCTGGCTCGCACGGTTCCGCCCGGTCGACCCTGGGATGCACCCAAGGCGGCGCGCCTGGACGAGACCAGCCTCGGCCAGTGGCTGGAACGCATCCGAGCCAGCCGGGCCACGCGCGACCTGATGGCGGTGGTGACCCGGGTGAGTTGGGGTTGCGAGCCCGGGGAACTCTCGTTGCTGCACGCCCTGCACTACGTCAACCAGGCCGGTGGCCTCGACTCCATGCTCGACACCGCCGGCGGCGCCCAGGAGCAGCACTTCGTGGGTGGTTCCCAGCAGTTGTGTCTGAAGATGGCGGCCGACCTCGGCGACCGGGTCCGTCTCTCAAGCCCCGTCATGCGTCTCGAGTGGACTGCCGATGGCGTGGTCGCCCATTCACCGAGTGGGGCCACCGCTGCCCGCCGAGCCGTCGTGGCCGTCCCGCCCGCGTCGCGGCCGCGGGTGGGGTTCGCTCCCCCGCTGCCACACGACCAGCGGGTGATGTCGCAGCGCTGGAGTCCGGGCGTGCTGTCCAAGGCCTACGCCGTCTACGAGCGGCCCTTCTGGCGCGAGGACGGGTTGAGCGGCGAGGGCCTCTCCGACACCGGTCCGTGTTTCATCACTTTCGACGCCAGCCCAGCCGACGGGTCGCGTGGGGTGCTGCTGGGCTTCGTCGGCGGGACGTACGCACGCGAGTGGGACGTCCTGGCTGAAGAGGAACGTCGTCAGCGGGCGCTCGCGTCCTTCGCCGATCTCTTCGGCCCAGCGGCGCTGGAGCCGATCGGCTACCGGGACCAGCGCTGGGCCACCGAGGAGTGGATCGGCGGCGGCCCGGTCGCCGCGCCGGGACCTGGCGCCGTGCTCGACTATCACCGGTCGTTGACCGAACGGGTCGGCCCGATCCACTGGGC
>JBFIDC010000293.1:0-3846 GCA_041581495.1 Nocardioides sp.
GACGCCGTCGTTGGCGTGCCCGTCGCTCACCAGCAGCAGCGTGCCGCTCGCGGTGGTGTCGTCCTGCGGGCCGCCCACGCGCTCGAGCTCCTGCAGGCCGCGCAGCAGGCCGGAGGACAGGTTCGTCATCCCGCCCGGCTGGATGTCGTCCACGGCCGCCTTGGCGGCGAGCTTGTTCGTGAGCGCCCGGAGAGGGAGGACCACCTGGACCTCGCTGTCGAACGTGACGACGCCGAGGCGGTCCTCGGGCGTGAGGCGGTCGATCAGGGTCAGGAGCGCGTTCTTCGCGGCGTCGAGCCGCTCGCCGTGCATGGAGCCGCTGCGGTCCAGTACGACCTGGATGGTCGCGGGCAGCCGCTTGGCGCCGGCCGGCATTGGGGGCGCCTGCAGGTCGAGCATCAGCGTGACGTCGTCGTCCTGTTCGACGGCGATGACGTCGACGTCGAGGTGGGGGGTGATCTTCATGGTGCGCTCCTGGGGTCGGCGAGGGCTGGTGTCGTGGGGGTCGCGCGGGCTGGGGCGGATCTGACGGGGCCTCGCTCGCGGTCGCGGTGACTGCGGTCACCGGCGAGGGCCGAGGCGTCATCCGTCGATGTGCGCGCTCGCCGGCGAAGTAGGCCCATCAGCCGAAGCAGCGTTCGCTCGCGAACGCGAGCCCTTGGGGGTGTCGTCTGACCGATGTAGGCCCGAGCGCCGGCCAGCGCCAGCCGCTGAGATCGGTCCTTGGTGCCCGCCATGGGCCGATGGAGAACGCCCGCTGGGCCGACGTTGAGACCGAGCTCTAGACTGGCAACATCAATTGTTGCGTTGCGCAACAAAACATGCTATGTTGTGCAGCATGGCCCCCCGATTCGCAGAGATCGAATTCGCCGCGACCGACGACCGCGGCAAGGACGTGTCCGAGTTCCTCACGTTCGGAGACTTGATTCAGCAAGCCCGCAGTGAGGCTGGCATCAAGTTGCGG
This sequence comes from Nocardioides sp., assembly GCA_041581495.1. Lineage (GTDB taxonomy): Bacteria > Actinomycetota > Actinomycetes > Propionibacteriales > Nocardioidaceae > Nocardioides. Next base: position 965 of record JBFIDC010000293.1, read on the forward strand.
GAACTCGCGCGACGGAGCGAGGTATCACCCGGACAGATCTCCAGAATCGAGTCTGGGCAAGTTGCACGCCCGAGTGAGGGCACCCTTCGCGGACTGGCGCGCGCGCTCGGGCGCTCCGACGTCCCGCTGCGTTACCTGGTTGGGCTGATTGACGAGGCTGACCTGCGCGAGCACGCAACGCGAATCCTTGGCGACTCGGACGGATCGCTCGCGCTTCATGAGGGTATTGCCGACGCCGTCGACTTTGGGAGTCCAGAGCTTCTTTGCGGTCGGCTTTGGCGACTCGACACACTCGGGGTCGAAGCACAGCTCAACGATCTCGATTCAGAAGAAGGCCGGCAGCTACGCGAGGTTGTGTTTGCGTGGCCGGCGATCAGTGAGACTCGACGGCGTTTGGTACTGGCGTTTGTCGATGACCAGGTCGCGCTGTCGACGGCCGAGCGCATGTCGGCTCACGCGGGGAAGTACGAACTGAGCATCGAACTTGTGGAGCGGGACGATGCATAGATCATTGGTCGACGGCGAGCCGCCTTGGCGCTTGCGCATCTCGCGCCACGTGTTGCAAAGGGACATCGATCGTCTGCACCCAGCGTTTGCTGGTACCGCCGCGGCCACGCAGGTTGAGGCCATGGCTGGTCTTGGCGTGGTAGTTACTGCCCCGCCTGCGTGGGTCAACCAGTACCGCGATCTGCACCTGGTGATCACGGAGGACATAGTCATGCCGCTAGTGGTGGATGCCAGGGGCACGCTGACGGCCACAACGCTGCTTGTTCGGCCGATCGAAAGCTCGGCGCGCCGCGCGACCCGTAAGCAGCGAAAGGCGAGGCGACGGCTTGCGCGCGAGGCTCGCCGTGAGCGCTTGCGCGCGTCCGCCCGTCGGCGGGAGCGACGTCGCGGGCCCGGCCGCCGCCGGCACTCGTAGCGTGGACCGTTCCGCCGGTGGCTGGAGCGCGGTCGGTTCCTGACGCTCGCTGATGCAAGAGGTTTAACGGCACTCACCTGCGACAGCGTCGGCCGGGAAGTACGAGACCCAGAGCGACACGGTCGTAACGCGTGCTTCGGGACCGCCGCTCCGACGGTTGCCTACCGCCCCACGCCTCGGATAGACACTCCTCCGTGGCCACCACCTACCCCCGCACCCTCATCCCGGACGAGGTCAAGAGCCGGGGGGAGGTGAAGGTCTTCAACGCGCTGCGCGACGGACTCGACGACACGTGGGCGGTCTTCCACTCCGTCGGCCTGCTGACGAAGGCGCCGGGGGAGGGTGCGCGGGACGGCGAGATCGATTTCGTCCTGTGCCAGCCGGACCACGGCATCGTCTGCCTCGAGGTCAAGGGCGGCGACCTCGAGTGCCGGCATGGAGAGTGGCTACGGCGCATCAACGGCGCGCTCGAGCGGGTCAAGGATCCGTTCGCCCAGGTCGTGGATCAGAAGTACCGGCTATCGAAGATGATCGACGCGCTCGACGGCTGGCGTGGGAAGGATCTGATGATCGTCCACGCCGTCGGCTTCCCCGACATCGCCGTGCACTCGCTGGTGCTCGCCGGCGACGCGCCGCCGGAGATCGTCATCGACCGGCAGGCGTTCGCCGATCCGACCGCCGCGCTCGAGCGCGTCCTGGCGTTCCATCGCGGCGTGCGTGAGAAGCGCCGCCCGCCCGGGGAGGACGGGGCGGCGATGCTGCGCAACCTGATCGCACCGACCAGACGGATCGAGATCCCACTCGCGGCTGCGTTCCACGAGGAAGACGACCAGCTCGTCGAGCTCACACGCGAGCAATCGATGCTCCTGTCCCGGATGACCCGCAACCGGCGCATGGCGATCCACGGCTGCGCCGGATCGGGCAAGACGATGCTCGGCGTCGAGCACGCCAGACGCCTCGCGGACGACGGCTGCGACGTGCTCTTCGTCTGCTTCAACAAGGCCCTCGCCGCCCATCTGCACACCAGCGCGCCGCACGAGCGCATCACCTTCACCAACTTCCACCGCCTGTGCGTGCGTCTCGCCAAACGGGCCGGGGTGGACCTGCCCACCTACCCGCCCGACGAGGCCCCGCCGACGTTCTTCAGCGACGAGCTGCCGGCGGCGATGGTCGACGCGCTCGCGGAGCTCGGGCCGCAGTGGGACGCGCTCATCGTCGACGAGGCCCAAGACCTCGAGGACGACTGGCTCGCCGCGCTGCGGTGCGGATTGCGCGACGAGGCGACCGCTCCCGTCTGGCTCTTCCTCGACGACAACCAGCGCATCTACGACGCCAAGCTCACGATCCCCGCCGACTTCTTCGCCTGGGAGCTGCCGACGAACTGCCGCAACACCCAGGCGATCCATCGGGAGCTCCTGAAGCTGTACGACGGATCGACCAAGCCCGACGTGCGCGGACCCGAAGGCCGCCAGCCCGAGCTCGTTCGCACCGACGACCAGCCGGCGCAGGTCGCGGCGCTCCTCGACCGGCTATTGGGACCCGACGACGTGCCGGCGCGGGAGATCGTGGTGCTCTCCTCGCACGGGCCGGCCAAGTCCGCGGTCGCGGCCCACCTCGGCCCGCGCCTGTGCGAGGGACCGACGCCGCCCGGTCGCACCGACGTCGTGCGGTTCAGCTCGATCCGCGGTTTCAAGGGGCTGGAGGCGGCGGTCGTCGTGATGTGCGAGATGGAGGATCTCGACAGCTCCTCGATGGACCATCAGCTCTACGTCGGGATGTCGCGGGCGCGCAACCACGTGGTGCTGGTGGCGCCCGCCGGCGGCGACGCGTAGTACCAGGCAGAACGGTCCGTGTCAGGTCCGCCCGGCCACCAACGACCATCACCGTGACGGCTGCGCTCCGATCCGCGCCACCACCACGAAACACCCATTCAGAGCAGTCGAGGGACCCGGCCCGACGA
>JBFIDC010000294.1:0-3831 GCA_041581495.1 Nocardioides sp.
CCCATCGAGGCCGCACCGGTCGAGGCCGCCCCACCGGTGGTCCACCGGCCACCGCGCACGCCACCACCGGCAAGCGAGCCTCCTCCACCGCCGAGGTTCCCCCTCTATGCCGACGAGTTCCAGCCGGATCTGAGCGGCACCCACCCGACCACGGAGCCGGGCCGCGAACCGGCCGCGGCTCTCGCATCGGGCCCCGACTCAGACGTCGTCGACCACGAACCCTCCGACGCGGAGTGGGCCGAGGACGAGTGGACCGAGGAGGAATGGGATGACGACTGGGAGGACGCTGGCAGGTCCCGCACCCGGTTCCTGATCTGGGGCACCGCCGTGCTCGCCGCGCTCGTCCTGGGTGCCTGGGTCCTCATCCAGGTGTTGGACAGCGACGACACGCAGGTGGATGACCCCGCCACCCCCGCCCCAGCAGAACTCGTCGATCACACGCCCGACGCGACCGCGACGGCTCCTCGCACCGCGCCCCCCAACGAGGATGTCGAGGGCAACCCGACCTCGTACGACGCCAGCAACATGCTCGACGGCGTGCCTGAGACGACGTGGCGGGCAGCGGGTGACCGCTCGGGTCTCAAACTCGTCTTCACCTTCGCCACTCCCACCTCGATCAGCGAGATCGGTTTGATCAACGGCTACGCCAAGGAGTCGGTCGACGATTCCGGAGCGACCCTCGACTGGTACCTCGGCCATCGTCGGATCAGCGAGGTGACCTGGAATCTCGGGGGCACGGTGGTGCGGCAGGAACTCAGCGAGGACCGCGAACTCCAGAGGCTCGAGGTCGAGCCGGTGAAGGTCCGCAAGATCGTGCTCAAGATCGTCAAGACCACGGCCCCGGGCAGCGGTCCCGCCGGACGCAACTTCACCGCCATCAGCGACGTCTGGCTGGCGGGCTGACGGCGCTAAATAGCGGCCAGCACCGCGGCGGCCCGTTCGGCGTCTGCGGTGCTCACATCGAGGTGAGTCACCAGGCGCACCGAGTTGGGCCCGACCGCTGAGACCCGCACCCCGCCGGCGGCGGCGGCGACGACGAACCGGGCGGCGTCGGTTCGAGGCAGCACCACGATGTTGGTCGCGACGCTCGCCGGGTCCACCCCGCAGGCCTGCGCCAGAATCCGGGCGTTGGCGTGGTCGTCGCTGAGCCGTTCGAGATGGTGATCCAACGCGTGGAGTCCGGCCGCCGCCAAGATGCCCGTCTGCCGCATGCCGCCACCGAGTCGCTTGCGGCGCACCCGAGCCTGGGCCACCGCCTCCTTCGAGCCGACGATCAACGACCCCACCGGTGCCCCGAGTCCCTTCGACAGGCAGACCGCGAGGACGTCGGCAACCGCGCCGTAGGCACGCAGCGGCGTTCCCGTCGCAACGTGTGCGTTCCACAGCCGCGCGCCGTCGAGGTGTATGCGGGCACCCGCGGCGCGGGCGAAGTCCCTCAGCGCCTCGAGGTCCTCCAGCGGGAGCACGGTGCCGCCGGCGAAGTTGTGGGTGTTCTCGACCGAGATCGCTGCTGTGGGCACGAAGAACGGGCCCATATCGGGCGCGAACATCGCTTGGATCGCGGGCAGGTCGATCTGACCTGAGGGGTGGGTCCAGGTCCGCATCGTCACGCCCGAAACCGCGCCGTGAGCGCCCAGTTCGGCCCGCGCGATGTGTGCCGAGGACTCGCAGAGCACCTCTTGACCCGGCGCGACCAGACTCGCGACCGCCAAGACGTTGGCCAAGGATCCGGTCGGGGTGAACAGGGCGGCCTCGTGCCCGAACAGGTCCGCGACCCGCTCCTCCAAGGCGTTGACCGTGGGGTCCTCGCCATAGACGTCGTCACCCACCTCCGCGCGAGCCATCGCTTCGCGCATGGCGTCGGTGGGACGCGTGAGCGTGTCGGATCGAAGGTCGATCACCGGGGCGTCCAGCGGGTCAGGCCTTCCGCAGCATCTCTGCAACGTGGAAGGCGAGCTCGAGTGATTGAACGCGATTCAGCCGCGGGTCGACCACCGATTCGTAGCGATGCGCCAGCCCGGCCTCGGTCAGTTCTTCACCACCGCCGATGCACTCGGTGACGTCGTCCCCGGTCATCTCGACCAGGATGCCTCCGGGCCAGGTGCCCAGCGAGCGATGGACGTCGAAGAAGCCCTGCACCTCATCGACCACGTCGTCGAACCGCCTGGTCTTGTAGCCAGTGGACGACTCGAAGGTGTTGCCGTGCATGGGGTCGCAGACCCAGGCCACCGAGACGCCTTCGGCGCTCACCTTCTCGACCAGGTCGGGCAGCCCGTCGCGGATCTTGGCGGCACCGAACCGGGTGATGAAGGTCAAGCGACCCGGCTCGTTCTCGGGGTTGAGCTTGGCGGCCAGGGCCAACGCATCATCCGCGGTGGCCGTCGGCCCGAGCTTGCAGCCGATCGGGTTGCGGATGTGGCTGAAGTACTCCACATGGGCCCCGTCGAGTTGCCGGGTGCGCTCACCGATCCACACGAAGTGGCCCGAGACGTTGTAGGGCTGATCGGTACGCGAGTCGATCCGAGTCATCGCGTGCTCGTACTCCATCAGCAACGCCTCGTGACTGGAGTGGAAGTCGACGCGACGCAACTCCTCCGGGTCGATCCCGATCGCAGTCATGAACGACATCGCCTTGTCGAGTTCGGCCGCCATCTGCTCGTATCGTCGGCCGACACCGGAGTTCCGCACGAAGTCGGTGTTCCAGGTGTGCACCTGACGCAGGTCGGCGTAGCCGCCGGTGACGAACGCGCGCACCAGGTTGAGCGTCGCCGCCGAGGCGTTGTAGACGTCGAGCAACCGGGAGGGATCTGGGATCCGCGAGGCCTCGGTGAACTCGAATCCGTTGACCGCGTCCCCCCGGTAGGCGGGCAGGGTGATCCCGTCGCGGGTTTCGAGGTCCGAGGAGCGGGGTTTGGCGTACTGCCCAGCCATCCGCCCCACCTTGACCACCGGCACCGAACCGGCGTAGGTGAGCACGACTGCCATCTGGAGCAAGGTGCGCAGCTTGTTGCGGACGTTGTCGGCGGTCACGCCGTCGAAGGTCTCGGCGCAATCACCGCCCTGAAGCAAGAACGCCTCGCCGCGAGAGACGGCCGCGATCTTGTCCTTGAGGTCGTCACATTCGCCGGCAAAGACCAGCGGCGGCATCTTGCGTAGGCGTTCGACAACTGCGTCGACCGCGGCGCGATCGGGGTAGGCGGGCTGCTGAACGGGTTCGAGCGCCCGCAGTGCCTCGAGGTCGGGGAAGGTGCTGCTCACCGCACCAGACTACGGCGCACCCGGTCCCTGAGCCGATCCGGCGGCCACGGGTGGACGCGGCCCGGGCCCGCCGCCGCCGGCTCAGCCGAAGAAGACCTGCGCCTCCGCGAACTCCTCGGGGCTGACGAGTTTGAGTTTGGCGGTGCCTTCATCGAGCCCGACCCGAACGATCTTGGTGCCCCGTAGCGCCACCATCTTGCCGAAGTCGCCGGCAGCCACCGCGTCGATCGCGTGCAACCCGAACCGGGTGGCCAGCCACCGATCGAATGCCGTGGGGGTGCCTCCGCGCTGGACGTGGCCCAGCACGACCGCGCGCGCCTCCTTGCCGGTGCGTGACTCGATCTCGCTGGCCAACCGGTCACCGATCCCGCCCAGTCGGACGTGCCCGAACGCGTCGACGGCCCCCGAGGAGAGCGTCATGTCTCCGCCGTCGACGGGCACCGCCCCTTCGGAGACCACGATGATGGGGGCGAAGGAGGTCTGGAAGCGCGTTTCGACGTTGCGGCAGACCTCATCGATGTCGAAGGGTTGCTCGGGGATCAGCACCTCGCTGGCTCCCCCGGCCATTCCGGC
>JBFIDC010000295.1:0-3824 GCA_041581495.1 Nocardioides sp.
CGTCGAGCGCCTGGTCGAGTTGCTCCTCGGTGAGCTCCCCGCGGTCGAGGTAGCCGAGCTTGATGACGGTCGCGCGGATGGTGGCACCGTCGGCCAGAGCCTGCTTGGCGATCTTGGCGGCGGCCTCGTAGCCGAGGTACTTGTTCAGCGGGGTCACCACCGACGGGGAGGACTCGGCGTAGGTGCGCATCCGTTCGGCGTCGGCGGTGATGCCGTCGATGCAGCCGGTGGCCAGGACCTGCGTCGAGGTGGCCAGCAGGCGGATCGACTCGAGGACGTTGCGGGCGATGACGGGCATCGCGACGTTGAGTTCGAAGGTGCCCGACGCGCCGGCAGCGCCGACGGCCGCATCGTTGCCGATCACCTGGAAGCAGACCATCAACGTCGCCTCAGGCAGGACGGGGTTCACCTTGCCCGGCATGATGCTCGACCCGGGCTGGAGGTCGGGCAGGTGGATCTCGGCGAGCCCGGTCGTGGGGCCGGACGACATCCACCGCAGGTCGTTGCAGATCTTGATGAGGCCCACCGCGATCGTGCGCAGCACCCCGGAGAGTTCGACCAGCGAGTCCCGGGTTCCCTGGGCCTCGAAGTGATCGCGCGCCTCGGTGAACGTTTGCCCCGTCGCGGCCGACAACACTTCGATCACCCGCTGCGGGAAGCCCGCCGGGGTGTTGATGCCGGTGCCCACGGCCGTGCCGCCCAGCGGCACCTCACGCACCCGCGGCAGCACGGACTCGAGCCGCTCGACGGCATGGCGCGCGGTGGCGGCGTACCCACCGAACTCCTGACCCAGCATCACCGGTGTCGCATCCATCAGATGCGTACGCCCCGACTTCACCAGGGTGGCGAACTCCTCGGCCTTGGCCTGGAGCGAGGCCCGCAGCACCTCCAGGGCCGGCAGCAGATCCGCGACCACCGACAGCGTGGCCGCGACGTGGATCGCGGTCGGGAAGGTGTCGTTGCTCGACTGGCTGGCGTTCACGTGGTCGTTGGGGTGGACCCGCGTCCCGGCCCGCTCCACCAGGGCAGCGATCACCTCGTTGGCGTTCATGTTGGAACTCGTCCCGGACCCGGTCTGGAACACATCGACCGGGAACGCGCTGTCGTGCTCGCCCGCGGCCACGGCGCGTGCGGCCGCCGCGATCGCCTCGGACACCTCGGGGGTGAGGACGCCGAGGTCGCCGTTGGCCGCGGCCGCGGCCGCCTTCACGTGCCCGATGGCGTGGATCAGGCGCGCCTCGATCGGCGTCCCGCTGATCGGGAAGTTCTCGATCGCGCGTTGGGTCTGGGCGCCCCAGAGGGCGTCCTTGGGCACGCGAACCTCGCCCATGCTGTCGTGTTCGATCCGGACCTCGTCGCTCACGCGTCCGACGCTACTCGCCCGACATAGAGCCAGTAGGTCTCCTCGCGCTCCTGGAGGCGTACGGCGTGCGGGCGAGCCTCCGCCTCGTCGAAGACGGTGCGCAGCGCACCCTCGAGGTCGGTGGACTCGTCGGCGGACCAGATGGCGAGCGCGCCCCCCGGGCGCAGGATGGCGCGCGCCGAGGTGAGCGCCGGCGCCTCATAGAGCGCGGCGTTCGTGCTGTGCACCAGGTACCCGGGGCCGTTGTCGACGTCGAGCAGCACCAGGTCGTAGGTCGCCGGGCCGGCCTCAGCCAGCGCCACGGCGATGTCGGCCACCACGACCTTGACCCTCTGGTCGGCCAGGATGGCGGGACCGTGCGCGATGGTGCCCTCGCGCATCCAATCCACCAGGGCCTGTTCGATCTCGACGACCGCACAGACCTCGACCCGCGGATCGGCAAGCACCTCGGACATCGTGAACCCGAGGCCCAGCCCACCCACGATCACGGCGCGCGGGTCCGCCACAAGGCCGAGCGCCTCGGTGGCCAGGGCTCGCTCGGTCGTGGTCTCCACGTTGTCCATGACGAAGATGCCGTTGGCGCGCAGTTCCAGGCAGGCCGGACCATCGACCACCCGGCGTTCGCGCAGCACCAACTCGCCGCGCTCGGACTCCGCGCGCGCGATCTCGACGTACTCGACCGGTTCGGTCACGGGGTCAACATCGGGTCTATTCGGCCGAGCGGACCCGGATCCCTGAGATGGGGACGTTGACCGCGCCGGAGGGGTCGGTGAAGAAGTCGTTGCCCTTGTCGTCCACGACGATGAACGCCGGGAAGTCCTCGACCTCGATCTTCCACACCGCCTCCATGCCCAATTCCTCGTACTCCAAAACCGACACCGAGGTGATGCAGTCCTGGGCCAGTCGAGCCGCCGGCCCGCCGATGGAGCCGAGGTAGAAGCCGCCGTGGGTGTTGCAGGCTTCGGTCACGGCCTTGGAACGGTTGCCCTTGGCCAGCATCACCATGGAGCCGCCGGCGGCTTGGAACTGCTCGACATAGGAGTCCATGCGGCCCGCGGTGGTCGGCCCGAAGGACCCCGAGGCCATCCCCTCGGGAGTCTTGGCCGGTCCGGCGTAATAGACGGGGTGATCGCGCAGGTAGGCCGGCATCTCTTCGCCGGCGTCGAGGCGCTCCTTGATCTTGGCGTGCGCGATGTCGCGGGCCACCACCAACGGTCCGGTCAGCGACAGCCGAGTCTTGACGGGGTACGCCGAGAGTTGAGCGAGGATCTCGGACATCGGCCGGTTCAGGTCCACCTCGACCACCTCGCCGGCGGCGATGTCGTCGGCGATGCCGGCCTCGGGCATGTAGTGGGCCGGGTCGGTCTCGAGTTGCTCGAGGAACACGCCCTCGGCGGTGATCTTGCCCAGCGCCTGGCGGTCCGCCGAGCAGGAGACGGCGATGGCGACGGGGCAGGAGGCGCCGTGGCGGGGGAGTCGGACCACCCGGACGTCGTGGCAGAAGTACTTGCCGCCGAACTGTGCCCCGATGCCGAAGGACTGGGTGAGCTTCCAGACCTCCTCCTCCAGTTCGAGGTCGCGGAAGCCGTGCGCCGCCATCGACCCGGAGGTCGGCAGGTTGTCGAGGTAGTGCGCCGAGGCGTACTTGGCGGTCTTGAGGGCGAACTCCGCCGACGTGCCGCCGATGACCACGGCCAGGTGGTAGGGCGGGCAGGCGGCGGTGCCCAGCGAGCGGATCTTCTCGTCGAGGAACTCCAGCATCCGCGTGGGGTTCAACACGGCCTTGGTCTCTTGGTAGAGGAAGGACTTGTTGGCCGAGCCGCCGCCCTTGGCCATGAACAAGAACTTGTACTCGGGCTTCCCGTCCTTGGTGGGGGTCGAGTACAGCTCGATCTGGGCCGGCAGGTTGGTGCCGGTGTTCTTCTCTTCGTAGGTGGTCAGCGGCGCGAGCTGGGAGTAGCGCAGGTTCAGCTTCGTGTAGGCGTCATAGACGCCCTGCGAGATCGCCTCGCCGTCGTCGGCGCCGGTGACGACGCCCTCGGACTTCTTGCCCATCACGATCGCGGTGCCGGTGTCTTGGCACATCGGCAGGACCCCGCCGGCGGAGATGTTGACGTTCTTGAGCAGGTCCAGCGCCACGAACCGGTCGTTGCCCGAGGCCTCGGGGTCATCGATGATCTTGCGCAGCTGGGCGAGGTGGGCCGGCCGCAGGTAGTGGGCGATGTCGTGCATCGCCTCGGCGGTCAGGGTCCGGATCGCCTCCGGTTCGATCCTCAGGAACGTCGAGCCGTCGGCTTCGAAGCTCGAAACGCCCTCGGTGGTGATGAGCCGGTAGGGCGTCTCGTCCGGGCCGGTCGGCAGAAGGTCGGAGTATCGGAACTCAGGCTGTGCTGATGGTTGGGTCGCCACGAGGATTGAGTATCCCGCACGAACTAGTCTGGGTGTCATGGCGGGCGAGGCA
>JBFIDC010000296.1:0-3821 GCA_041581495.1 Nocardioides sp.
CCGGCCGCGAGTCGCCGGTAGCCCTCCATCTCGATGAAATCGAAGCGGGCCCAACACCCGCCGGGAGTCTCGGGAGAGTCGATGACGCCCCATCCATCGTTGATCCGCCAAAAGCGGACGATGCCGAGGACCATCCGACGAGAGTAGTTCTCGGCACCGTGACAGGCTCGGTAGATGCCTCAGCCGCCCAAGTCCGTCAGGTCCGGTCGGTCGGCCACCGCGCGTGGAACAGATCCGATGCTCGACCGGGTTTCGCTGCCATGAGCGAGTCGGACACGATCGAGGACTCCGCGCGCCGACGCGCGTTCCGCGAGGTCGTCGAGCCGGAGATCGAAGTGATGCTGCGCGTCGCGCGCGGCCTGACCGGCAACGCTGCGGACGCCGAGGACCTCGTTCAGGAGTCGCGCGTGCGTGCCTTCAAGGCGATCGATCGCTTCGACGGCCGCTATCCACGCGCCTGGTTGCTGCGATCGTGCGCAACACCAACGCCAACATGCACCGTCGCCAACGGCCGATCGCCGTCCATGACTGGGAGCTGATCAACTCCTCCCGACCGGGTGGGTCCTGCCGGTCCCCGACCAACCGGCCGGGGCACCCGCCCTCGTCCACGCCTAGGGCCCCCGAACCCCACTCTCGACACACGGGCGCCGCGAGTTGACAGTCCCCGCGGAATCGTTAGTCTAGTTTTTCACTCAACATAGTAAGTTACTAGACATTGTGCTGTTCGAGCACAGGGCGGCAGGAGAGTCGAATGCGGAATCTGATTGTGCTCGGGGTCGTGGGGTTGGTCGCCCAACTCGTCGACGGGTCCTTGGGGATGGGCTTCGGCGTGACCTCCTCGACGATGCTGATCGCCGCCGGGATCGCGCCGGCGATGGCATCGGCCTCGATCCACTTCTCAGAGGTCGGCACCACGCTGATCTCGGGCTTCTCGCACCACAAGATGGGCAACGTGGACTGGCGCACGGTCGGGATCTTGGCCGTTCCCGGTGGAGTCGGGGCGTTCTTCGGGGCGCACTTCCTGGTCAGCCTCCCCGCCGAGGTCGCCAAGCCCTGGGTCGGCGGCATCTTGTTCTGCCTCGGGCTCTATGTGATCTGGCGCTTCCTGGTGCTCGGCGGTCGCCGGCCCGACTTCAAGGGCAAGCTCTCCGCCCGGTTCCTGGTCCCCGTGGGGCTGGTCGGAGGCACGCTCGACGCCATCGGCGGGGGCGGCTGGGGGCCGGTCGGCACCACCTCGCTGCTGTCTTCGGGGAGGCTCTCCCCACGCAAGGTGGTCGGGTCGATCTCGGCATCGGAGTTCGTCGTCGCGCTGGGAGGGTCGCTCGGGTTCCTGATGGCCCTGGGGCGCTCGGGCATCAACGTCGGCTTCGTGGTCGCCCTCCTGGCGGGCGGCATGGTGGCCGCACCGCTGGCAGCGTGGCTGGTCAAGCACCTCCCGGCGAGGGTCCTCGGCGTGGCGGCCGGAGGACTGATCCTGGTGACCAACAGCAAGACCGTCCTCGAGTCGCTCGGCGCCACCGGGAGCACCGTTGCCATGACCGCGCTGATGCTCACCATGGTCTGGGTCGCCCTGATCGTGTGGGCCGTGCGCCAGGAACGGGAGTCCCGCGCGCTCGCTGTCGAGTTGGCGGCGCCGGCGCTGCCCGGCACGCCGGAGTTCGCCGGGGCCGGGGTCAAGGTGAGGGTCAGGGTCAGGGTCGAGAATTAGTCATAGCCTCAATATTGACAAAGTCTCATCTTTTCGACGACGGTCGGACGGTGCCCACGAATACGGACCACTTCACTGCCGACGCCCTGCTCGCCGAAGCCTCCGCTCGTGCCGGGGGCCTCAGCGACACCGGCGCCGACCTGACCGAACCACTGAACCGGTTCGTCGATTCGCTCAACGCGGAGTCGCGTCTGACCGAGTTCGGACAGTTGGTCGCCTCGGAGCGGACGCTGATGCACTTGGTGAACCGCTTGAACTACACCGAGGACCGCAAGAAGTTCCCCGAGATCGCTGAGCAGCGCATCGAGCGGCCCGTCTTCATCATCGGCTTCCCGAGGACCGGCACCACGATCCTGCACGACATCCTCGCCCAGGATCCCGCCAGCCGGGCGCCGCTGACCTGGGAGACGATGTTCCCCTCTCCGCCACCCGAGGCAGCGAGCTTCGAGTCCGACCCGCGGATCGCGCTCGCCGAGTCGTTGTTCCCCACCCCGGAGAACGAGACCGAGAGCGACCGGCAGTTCCGGGCCATGCACCCCATGGGCGCCCAACTCACCCAGGAGTGCGTGGTGCTGATGGGAGAAACGCTCATCACGCCGCTGTTCCACAACCAGTTCCGGGTGCCGACCTATATGGATTGGGTCGACCACGAGGCTGACTTCGGCCCCGTCTACGACTTCCACGTGCGCCAACTCCAGCACCTGCAAAGCCGCGGCCCCGCCCACGACCGGTGGGTGCTCAAGACCGGTGCGCACATGTGGGGACTCGAGCACCTGCTGCGGATCTATCCCGACGCGCGGATCGTGTTCACCCACCGCGACCCGGTCCGGTCGGTGGCGTCCTACGCCAGCCTGACCACCCACGTACGCCGGATGACCAGCGAGGAGGTCGACCCCTTCGAGATCGCCGCCGACTGGACGCCGCGACTCGAACGCGTGCTGCAACGCACCATGGACATCCGGGCCTCCCACGAGTTCCCGGAGGCGAGGTTCTATGACATGTTCTTCACCGACTTCGTGGCCGACCAGTTCGCCGCGGTCGAGGCCATCTATGCGGCGCTCGACCTCGAGATGAGCGATGAGGCGGCGCAGCGGATGCGCTCCTTCATCGCCGACAACCCCAAGGGCAAGCACGGTCTGCACACCTACACCCCCGAGGAGTACGGCCTGGTGCCGGCCGAGATCCGCGAACGGCTCGGGTCCTACATCGACCACTTCGCGCTGTCGCCGGAGTGATTGGATCAAGCCATGCCAACACCGCGCACCGTCGTCGTCACCGGCTCCGCCTCGGGCATCGGAGCCGCCGTTGCCGAGAGACTGCGAGACCAGGGAGACCGGGTCATCGGCGTCGACCGGGCCGGGGGTGAGGTCGTCGCCGACCTGAGCACGCCGCAGGGACGAGCCCAGGCCGCCCAGGCGGTGCTCGACCTCGCCGGTGGACACCTCGATGGCGCCGTCCTCTGCGCCGGCCTCGGGCCGATGCCGGGTGCCGAGCGCACGATCCTCGAAGTCAACGCCCGGGGCGTCATCGAGTTGCTCGAGACGTGGCGGCCCGCGCTGGCGGCCGGTTCTGCTCAGGCGGTGCTGATCGGGTCGAACTCCACCACCACGACGCCGTTCGTCTCTCGCAAGGCGGTCCGCGAGACGATCAGCGGCGACCTCGACCGCGCGGAGCGTCGACTGCGACCCAAGAAGATGGCGCCACCCCTGGCCTATGCGACCTCGAAACTCGCGGTCAGCTACTGGGCCAGGGAGCAGGCCGTGCGGCCCGAATGGGTCGGGGCCGGCATCCGGCTCAACGTGCTTGCTCCCGGCGCCACCATGACCCCGATGCTGCGTGAGCAACTCGCCGGTCCCCAGGGGCGCGCGGTGCGCAACTTCCCGATCCCCGCCGGCGCGCCGGCCGAGCCCGGTGAACTCGCCGACATCGCGGTGTTCATGGTCAGTCCGGCGGCCCGGGCGATGGTCGGCAGTGTCGTGTTCGCCGACGGAGGCACCGACGCGCTGCTTCGCGGCGACCATGCGCCGGCTCCGGTCAAGGCTCGCCAACTGGGGCGCTACGGCGCCGCGATGGTGAAGTTCCGCCGGCGCTGAGCCGACCCGGATCGACTAGG